>NZ_JBSFLZ010000004.1:0-125563 GCF_053599315.1 Saccharopolyspora sp. NPDC000995 | reverse complement strand
GCGGAGCCGCCACCGCCTGTGTTCTTCGGGTTCCGGTTGGCGTCAGGGGGTTTTCGGGCCTGGTTCGGTCGGGCCGCTCTTTTCCCCCGGTCCCTTGTCGTCGGGGCCGTGGCCGTCCCGCTTGAGCAGGCCCTCGACCTTGTGGCTGACGTTCTCGATCTTGTCGTGGTACTTGCCGCCGGTGGCCTTGTCCAGGCTCGACTTGGCGGCGTCGAGTCCCTTCGCCGCGCTGGGGCCTGCCTTCTCGGCGAGTTCTTCGGCCTTGTCCTTGGCCTGGTTCGCCAGATCCTTGGCCTTGTCCAGGAAACTCATCTCTTGCCTCCCGTGGCTTCGACACCCGGTGAGCCACGGAAGCGCCGCTCCCGCGGCATTGAACTGCAACAACATTCACTGTAGCCGACATCACAGCGATGGCCGCGCGGTGTCCCTAACCGCTCATCGTGATGGGGGACGATGGGGGTGTGACCGCGAACGACCCAGGCAGAACCACCGACCCCGCCGAACGTAAGCGGCGGCGCAGGCTCGCCGAGATCTTCGGCGACGTCCTGCCCGAGACCACCTCCGACGACCGCCCGGACCGTACCGCGGGTGACGGCGAACGCTGGTACCGGGAGAACCGCCCACCACACCACGACGCCCGCTGACGCTCGGCGGCCTCAGCAGGCGGCGATGCTCACTTCTGCTGGCCGTCGCCCGAGACGCTCACCTTCTTGGCTTCGGCGGCGAGGCCCTTTACCTGCGGGAGGCCCTGTTCCCGGCGCAGCAGGTCGCGGATTTCCAGCAGCAGCTCCACGTCGGTCGGCTCGGCCTGGCCTTCTTCCTTGCCCTTCTTGCGGCGGTCCGAGATCTTCTTCATCGGCAGCACGAACAGGAAGTAGACGACCGCCGCCGTGATGAAGAACGTGATCACCGCGTTGATCACCGCAGCGAAGTCGATGATCGAGGCCTCGTTGCCGACGCGCAGCTGGATGCTCAGGCCGGTGACATTGCCGCCCCCGGTGGCGGCGATGATCGGCTTGATGATGCTGGTGGTGAACGACGTGACCAGCGCGGTGAACGCGCTGCCGACGACCACGGCGACTGCCAGGTCGATGACGTTCCCGCGCATCAGGAAGTCCTTGAAGCCCTTGAACACGCTGGGAGCTCCTCTCCAAATATGGGTGGTCCGGACGAGCCCGGATCGATCGATGGGTGCGACGCGCGAATCCCGGATGGATGATGCGCCGAATCGATAGAGGACCGGCGCGCGATGCGCACTCAGCGGAGCGTAACGGTGACCGACTGGAGCAGGGATGCCGCGGCAACCGCTGCAGCGGTGTCCTCCGGTAGTCCCACGAAGATGAGTCTGCCCTGGTTGTTGCGGCCCTTCGGGGCTTGCACGGCGACCACTCGGACGTTCTCGGCGAGCACCGAAGCGTGACCTGATCGAGTGGTTGTTGTGACGAGGTCCACTCGTCTGCCGGGGACCAGGAAGTCGGCCACTTCGGGGTCGGTGAGGCGGACCGGCGCGGACGCGGTCCCGGCGTCGCCGGAGGCCACCAGCGGACCGTCGAACCGGACGTCGGTCAGCGTCTCCCCGCTGCGCGCGGCGGTGCCGAGCACCCGCCCCTCAGCGGCCGCAATGTCCCGCAACGCGCCGTCCGGCACCAGGTCCGCGGGCAGCTCGCGACGCGCCACGTCGGCCTTCGACAGGACCCGGCCGGGCGGCAGATCGCGCGCGGCGACGAGCACCCCGACGCGCGAATCCGGCGGTCCGTGGCCTGGCTGCACTGCGAGCCCAGCGGCGAGCAGCAGCAGCGCTACGGCGGTCAGCCTGCGCAGGGAGTGCAGGCGAAAACCCCGTCGGGCGGGGAAAAGCGCGCCGATCCGGTTCAGCGCTGTCGAGTTGAGGCGGTCCTCCGAAGCCATGGTCCACTCCCCGGTCGCGGTCGTTGAGGACCTCCGAAGCTAGGGAGCTGCGCGCCGGGGCGCGAGGGGGCAGCGGAAATCTGTGGATAGACCGGTCCCTTGTGGACAACTCGGCACACCCGGACGAATTTCACGCGGACGGGGAGGATCACTGGGCGTGCACAGAAAATCGCCGACCGCGTCAGCTGCGGTCGGCGAACTGGGCGCGGAGATCAGGAGGCTGCGGCCGTGGTGGTCGAGGAGTTGCTGCTCGAAGAGGACGAGCTCGACTCGGACGACGAACTGCTGCTGGTCGAAGAGGAAGAGCTGCTGCCGTTCGAAGAAGAGGAGCTGCTGTTGGTCGAGCTGGACGACGAGTTCGACGACCGGTTGTCGGTGCGGTAGAAGCCCGAGCCCTTGAACACGATGCCCACGGCGTTGAACAGCTTGCGGAGCCGGCCGGTGCACTTCGGGCACTCGGTGAGGGAGTCCTCATTGAACGACTGCACCGTCTCGAACTGGTGATCACATTCGGTGCAGGCGTACTGGTATGTGGGCACGGCCGTGAACCTCCGACATCTCGTCTTGGCACTCGAACTGCTGGAGTGCTAAATACGATAATGCGTCACATAGGGTGTCCGGTGCAAACACTCCTATGTCACATGGGTAGGGCAGCCACCCCACGACTGGGTGTCAGTACCCCGGTCATCCGCACATCGTGCGGCTCCCCGGGTAGTTCGGCGACGAATTCGCCGTCCCGGACGACGCCGATCCGCGGCGCGTTCGGAGCGGCCATCGGCAGCGACCGGTCGTAGTAACCGGCACCGCGCCCCAACCGAACCCCCCGGTGATCCACGGCCAGCGCGGGCACCAGCAGCGCGTCGGCCTGCCCGATCGCTGCGGTCCCCAGCCGGTCACCGGCCGGTTCGAGCAGGCCGAACCCTGCGCGGCGCAGCGAGCCCGGGCCGGTGAACTCCGCCCATTCCAGTGGGCCGCCGCGGACCACGACCGGCAGCAGCACCCGCAGCCCGGCGTCGAGCAGCGCGTCGAGCAAACCCGGCGACCCCGGCTCGCCGCCCACCGGGACGTACGCCGCCACCGTCCGCACCGATCGGCCGTCCAGCCACTTCAGCAAGGCCTCCTGCAGCGCCCTGGCCTCGGCAGACCGAATGCCCTCGGGGACGCCTCCGCGCTGTTCCAGCAGCGCGCGGCGCCACCCGGACTTGGTCGTAAACGATTCGTCCAGTGAGCTCACAGGTCCACTCTAGGGATGCCCGATAGGCTCCCTGGCCATGAGCAGCCCGACGAGCACGCCCACAGCGTTCCGGACCGCCATCGTGCCCGCCGCAGGCCTGGGAACCCGATTCCTGCCGACCACGAAGGCGGTGCCGAAGGAGTTGCTCCCGGTCGTCGACACCCCCGGGATTGAACTGGTGGCCACCGAGGCTGCCGAAGCGGGCGCGCAGCGCCTGATCATCGTGACCTCGCCGGACAAGCGGGCGGTCACCGAGTACTTCCAGCCGCAACCCGAGCTGGAGCAGACGCTCAAGGACCGCGGCAAGGACGCACTGCTCGAAAAGGTCCGTCGCGGGCCCGCCCTGATCGCCGCGGAGACCGCGCTGCAGGAACGCGCCCTCGGACTGGGGCACGCCGTGGGCTGCGCCGAACCGAACCTGACCGACGCCGACGACGCGGTCGCCGTGCTGCTGCCCGACGACCTTGTGCTGCCGCGCGGCGTACTCACGCGGATGGCCGAGGTGCGCGCCCGCTACGGCGGCAGCGTGCTGTGCGCATTCGACGTGCCGCGCGAGCAGATCGCCGCCTACGGAGTCTTCGACGTCACCGATACCGATGACGACGATGTCAAGCAGGTTCACGGCATGGTCGAGAAGCCCGCGCCGGACGAGGCCCCGTCCACACTGGCCGCCGCCGGTCGCTACCTGCTGGATCGTGCCGTCTTCGACGCGCTCAAGCGCATCGAGCCCGGTGCAGGAGGTGAACTCCAGCTCACCGATGCCGTAGCGTTGTTGATCTCCGAAGGACACCCGGTGCACGTAGTGGTCCATCGAGGTGGGCGACACGACCTCGGAAATCCTGGCGGTTTCCTCAAAGCTGCGGTGGACTTCGCGCTGGAGGATCCCGAATACGGGCCGGAACTGCGAAACTGGCTCGTCGAACGGATCAGCAGGAGCTAACGCCGCGCCGGCTACGGCTCGGGCACGCGGGAAGAGGTCGACAGCCATGAGATCAGTGGACGAGCAGCTCGCGCGAGTACTCACAGCCGCCGTCCGGCCCGCGCCCGTGCGGGTGGCGATCTCCGAGGCTCAAGGCCTGCTGTGCGCCGAAGAGGTCGTCGCGGAGCAGGCGCTGCCCGGGTTCGACCAGGCCGCGGTGGACGGTTACGCGGTGCGCAGCGTCGATGTGCAGACGGCCGTCGACGAGTCGACGGTGCTGCCGGTCGTCGGGGAGATCCCGGTCGGATCGCGGCAGCCGCGCCGGTTGCAACCGGGGCAGGCGGTGCGGGTGGCCACCGGTGCGCCACTGCCGACGCTGGCCGACGCGGTCGTGCCGCTGGCCTACACCGACGGGCACCCCGCCAAGGTCACGGTCCGGCAGCCGGTGCCCTCGGCGGCGTTCGTCCGCCGCACCGGCGAGGACGTGCAGACCGGCGATGTGGCGGTGCGCCGCGGCGCACCCATCGGTGCGGCGCAGGTCGGGCTTCTGGCGGCGGTGGGCCGCAACAAGGTCCTGGTGCACCCGCGGCCTCGGGTGTCGGTGATCTCGGTGGGCGACGAACTCGTGGACGTCGACCGCACGCCCGGCCAGGGCCAGGTCTACGACGTCAACTCCTACGCGCTGGCCGCCGCCGCGCGGGACGCCGGGGCCGAGGTCACCCGGGTCGGCATCGTCAACAGCGACTCGCGCCGGCTGCGTGAGGTCGTCGAGGGGCGGCTGCTGCTGTCGGAGGTCGTGGTGATCGCCGGCGGTGCGGGCGGCGCGGCGGGCAACGAGGTCAGGGCGGCCCTCGCCGACCTCGGGGAGCTCGACGTGACTCGGGTGGCCATGCAGCCCGGCTCGGTGCAGGGCTTCGGGAGGCTCGGTCCGGACGAGATTCCCACCTTCGTGCTGCCGAGCAACCCGGTGAGCGCGCTGGTCGTTTTCGAGGTGCTGGTGCGGCCGCTGGTCCGCGCCGCGCTCGGCAAGCTCAACCCGCACCGGCGCACCGTGTCGGCCGAACTGCTCACCCCGATCACCTCCACCAAGGGGCGTCGCGGCTTCCTCCGCGGCCAGTTGCTGCGCGACCCGAAGAGCGCCTCCTACCTGGTGCAACCCCTGGGCACTTCGGGATCGCACCTGCTCGCGTCGTTGGCCGAGGCCAACTGCCTGGTGGTGGTCGACGAGGACACCACCGGCGTCGCGGCCGGGGAAGGCGTGCAGGTCCGGTTCCTCTCGCAGCGCGCGTGAGCCACCGATGCAGCCCGCCGACGCCGATGGGTTCCCGATCGGTCGCCACCCCGGCTGGCCAGCGCGCCTCGGCCCGCTGATCACGGAGCGCGGCACCGTCGCGCTGCGCCCGCCGCGGCTGCGCGACGGCTCGGCCTGGAGCCGGACGAGGCTGCAAGACCGCACCTACCTGCAGAAGTGGGAGCCCACCGCGGTTGGCGGTTGGCAAGAGCGCAATGCGCTGATGGCCTGGCCCGCGCAGTGGAGCGCGTTGCGCGGGATGGCCCGACGCGGCCAGGCGCTGCCGTTCACCGTCACCGTCGAAGGTGAGTTCGCCGGGCAGCTGACCGTCGGCAACATCGTGCGCGGCGCGCTGCGCTCCGGGTGGATCGGCTACTGGGTGGCCGCGCACCTGGCCGGCGGCGGGGTCGCCACGGCGGCCGTCGCGATGGCGGTGGACCACTGCTTCGGCTCGGCCGGGCTGCACCGGCTGGAGGCAACCGTGCGGCCCGAGAACCAGCCGAGCGTGCGGGTGCTGGAGAAGTCCGGCTTCCGCCGCGAAGGGCTGTTCCACCGTTACCTGGACGTGGCCGGCGCCTGGCGGGACCACTACGTGTACGCCTTGACCGTCGAGGAGATCCCGGACGGCGCGGTGAGCAGGCTGATCAGGACCGGCGGTGCGAGCCGGCCATGACGCCGAGATTTTGATCACGCACGGTCACCGCCGGCCGGGGCCGGATCGGCCGAAAATGCACCGAACGGCGGCAGATCCTCTCGCCATTCGGCGGTACGGAGACCGACACGCTGATGTCGATGTTGCCGCCGACTGCTCTGAACGTGCGGTTCTCGTGGTCCTGGGGAACCGATGTAGCTCGGCGTGGCTCCGAGACAGAAGTGACTTATGTGGTTAGCGTGGCGATCGCAGGCTTGTGTGCTGCCGGTGGCCAGGGGGAGGTGGCGAGGCATGCCCAGTTCATTGATCTTCGCTGCGCTGGCAGCGGCGTGGTTGGTGGTGCTGGTTCCGATGTTCGCCCGCCGCCGCCAGGAAGTTTCCAAGACCACCGACTCCGCGTTGGCAGCACGAGTCGTGCGGCGAGGCAGCGGACGGCGCCCGGCAACCCCCGGAGCCGCGACAACCGACGAGGTGGAGGAGGCGCTCGGGATGCCTGACACCGACCTTGACGACGCCATCGAGGAGAACGAGGCCGACGGCTCGTGGCGACGGGTGCACAGCGATGATGTCCGGGCAGGCCGCCGCTACCGGCCCGGCCGCGGCGGTTTCGACCCGGAAGCCGCGGCGCTGGCTGCCCGCGCCAAGTACGCCCGACGGCAGCGCATCGTGCTCGTCATGCTGCTCGTAGCGGTGACTACGGCGTTGCTGGGGGCCCTGGTCTGGCCGGTCATGTGGTGGCTGCACGGCGCGACCGACCTCGTCGTAGCGGGCTACCTCGCATACCTGCGCCGCCAGGTCCGCATCGAAGAGGACATCCGCAGCCGTCGTCTGGCCCGGATGTCCGGCGAGCACGACGAAGTAGACGACTACGACGACTACGTCGACATCGACGATCAGCCCGTCGACGAGCACGATGAGGACCGCGACGGCGAAACCGGGCGGCCCGAGGATCGCAGGCCGGCCGGGCGCGCCGTCCGAGTGGAGATCGACGACGAGGACCCCATGTTCGATGAGCTGGACGAACGCACCTGGGAGCCCTACCGGCGAGCCTCCGGCGAATAGCCCCGGATCCCCAAGAGGGGGTGCTGCGAAAGCTGATTTCGGGCCTTGCTAAGCTTTCGTCAGCACTCAACAAGGGGCTGTAGCGCAGTTGGTAGCGCGTCTCGTTCGCATCGAGAAGGTCAGGGGTTCGATTCCCCTCAGCTCCACGCAATAGAAGGCTCGTGCTCGCGGAGAGCACGAGCCTTTTTGCGGCCCGCGTTTCTTTGCGGGGGCCGAGCCTCACAGCAGACTTCCACGGTGCGGTGGATTCATTTCGTCGGCTCCTCGCGTTGGGAAATGTTCCAGAACGTCACCGTCGAAGCCGCCACCCTGGCAGTTCCGGGAATTCGGCTCCGCAGGACTCGGCGTAGCCCTCTTGGCAGAATCGGTCGCGCGGGCCGCAGGACCGCCCGTCCAGATCAGCACCCTCGAACCGGCGCCCCCGCATCCGCCGGTCGAAGCCATCCGCGACCCCCAAGGCGATTCCCGCGCCGCAGGCGCATTCATCGCTCACCTGCGCCACTCGGCCGTGATCGACGTGCTGGAGTCGATCGGCTCCGGTAGAAGCGCTTCTAGCGGTGCGGTAGGTTCCGCAGGGACTCTTCCCCGGTCCCGCTGCCTGCAGACCAGTGGTTCGGAAACTCTTGCTGCGGTTGAGATTTCGGGCTTCGTCAAAGCCGTGGCCGGGTTAGGATCTCCGGGTTTGGGGTGATTGGTTTGGAGCGGGTTCGCGTCGAGGCGCCGGTTCGGTTCGGCGTCGCCGAGCTGATTCCCGACCGGTACCGGGAGTCCGGGTGGACCGTTGCCGTCGACGGGGTCGCCCAGTCCTATGTGGACCTCCGCGAGCTCAGGTACCTGAAGATGCCCTTCGCCGACTGGATCGGGCAGGCGATCGACCGGCATTGGCCGTCCGGTGACGCCGTGTCGGCCCTGTTCGTCGGCGGTGCCGGCTGCACGTTGCCGCGCTACCTCGCCGCGACCCGGCCCGGCTCTGAGCAGGTCGTCTTCGAGCTCGATGGGCCTCTCGTCGAGCTCGTTCGCGAACACCGCGAACTCGACCAGGTGCCCGGCCTGGAGGTTCGCGTGCAGGACGGCGGAACCGGCGTCGAAGACGCCCCGGACGCGAGCGCCGACCTCGTCGTGCTGGACGTGTTCCGGGCAGGCGACGTCGTCACCGAACTGGCGACCGTCGAGTTCCTCGCCGAGACCTCCCGGGTGTTGCGGGACGGCGGGCTGTACGCCGCGAACATGTGGGACGCCGCCGACCTCGGCTTCGTGCGGCGCGTCGTCGCTTCGGTCCGCGAGGTGTTCCCACACGTCCTCGCGCTTGCCGAACCCGGTGTCCTGTTGCGTCGACGCGCGGGCAATGTCGTCGTCGTGGCGTCCACCCGCAGCCTGCCGACGGCCGGGCTCGTCGAGTGGGGCGCCGCCGCGAAGAACCGGGTTTCCTGCCTGGCGCCGCGGCAGCTGGCTGCCGTGTCCGGGACGGCTGCGCCGCTCACCGAGGCGGAACCGTTGACCGTCCCGGTGCCTCCGGCGCGCCGTTGGGGCGACGGCTCCCGGTTCGCCTGACGCATCCACGCGCTGTGGTTCCCGAGGGCATCCCTACGCCCACAGCAAAAGAAAATCTTTCGCCTATTCGAGCTCTTGCCGGAAGTATATTGCTCATTAGCGGAGTTCTGATGTAATTTTTCTTGACAAGTGATGCGTGACACCGCACCACACGGCGCCGGGAGGCCGAACATGACCGCTCAGCACGAGACCGTTCGCGAAGCGGTACCGACCGACGTTCCAAGCCCGCGCGAGGCGGCTACCGACGCCGTCGCGGCGCTGAAAGCCCACGTCACCGGTGATCTGCTGGACATCGTCGTGGACCTCGACGCCGGCGACGGATGCCGGCTCCACGACGCCCGGGACGGCACCGAGTACCTGGACATGACGATGTTCTTCAGCTCGGCGCCGCTCGGGCACGGCCACCCCGGCCTTCGCACCGCCGAGTTCGAGGCGACGCTGGTGCGCGCCGGGCGAGTCAAGCCGTCCAACCCGGATTTTGCGACCACCGAGCAGGCCCGCTTCGTCGAGACCTTCCGCCGCGTGGTCGGCGTGCCCGAGCTGCCGCTGCTGTTCTTCATCGACGGCGGCACCCTCGCGGTGGAGAACGCGTTGAAGGTCGCGTTCGACTGGAAGACCAAGGTCAACGCGCGCAACGGGATCGCCGTGCGCGGCAGCCGCGTGCTGCACCTGGAGCGGGCCTTCCACGGCCGCAGCGGCTACACGCTCTCGCTGACCAATACCGATCCAGTGAAGATCCGCGACTACCCGATGTTCGACTGGCCGCGCATCCCCAGCCCCGCGATCGAACCGGGCGAGCGGTGGGACAGCGCCGAACTGCTGCCGGAGGAGACCATCGCGCTCGACGCCGCCCGCGCGGCGATGCGCCGTTACGGCGTGGAGATCGCCTGCTTCGCCTACGAGCCGATCCAGGGCGAGGGCGGCGACCGGCACCTACGGCCACAGTTCCTGCAGGCTGTGCAGGAGCTCTGCTGGGAAAACGACGTGCTCACCGTCGCCGACGAGGTGCAGACCGGCGCGCTGACCGGCCGGGCCTGGGCGCACCAGGCGCTTGGGCTGGAGCCGGACCTGGTGGCGTTCGGCAAGCGGCTGCAGGTGTGCGGGGTGATGGGCGGTCGCCGCGTGCTGGAGGTCGCCGACAATGCCTTCCGCGAGGCCAGCCGGATCAGCTCCACCTGGGGCGGTTCGCTGGTCGACATGGTGCGCGCGACAAGGATCTTGGAGGTCGTAGAGCGCGAGGGCCTGTTCGAGCACAGCCGGCAGATGGGCGAACTGCTGCTGGGTGAGCTCCGCGACCTGGCGGCGGAATTCCCATCGGTGGTCCGCGCCCCGCGCGGCCGCGGCCTGATGTGCGCGATCACCTTCCACGATCCGGCCAAGCGCGACCAGGCGCTGGCCGTCGCCCGCGACAGCTACCGCACGCTGTTCCTGCCCTCGGGACCGGACTCGCTACGCTGCCGCCCGCCGCTTTCGGCCCGACCGGAGGAGATCGTCGACGCGGTGGCGGCGCTCCGCAAGACCCTGGCCGACCTGGCCTGAGGGCGGGGGCTCGCGGCTGTCAGGCGTCATGGCGATGACCGGTCGCTCGCGCCGATTCGCGCAGCCGGCATCACCTCCGGGTCGGGCGGCGGATCACCGCCAGCCGGGACGCGGGCATTGTCTTGAGCACGAACCCGCCCACCATCAAGGCTTGCGCCGCCGCGGGTCTCAGGCGTCGTCTGAGCTTCCGCTACCCGCACCGCTACGCAACGAACGCGGGCCTGGAAACCACCTTCAACGCCAGGAGGGGAGCCAGAGTTCTGCTTGCCAGTGCTCCTGGGTGATCGGCTCCCCGTTGAGGATCGGCCACAGCCACACGAAATTCGCCACCACGAGCCCCAGGTACAGCGCCACCGCAAGCAGCCCCGTGCGGCGCCGCTCGAAGTGGTCCCGCGCCGTGCCGAGGACCTCTCCCAGCACCAGCACGATCCCCAGTACCAGGAAAGGCGCCAGCGGTGTCGCGTAGAAGTAGTACATCTGCCGGTCGAGGTTGGTGAACCACGGCAGGTAGCCCGCGCCGTAGCCGACCAGGACCGCCGCGTAGCGCCAGTCCATCCTGCTGGTCGCCCGCCACACGGCCCAGCCCGCGACGGGCAGCGCCAGCCACCACATCGCCGGGGTGCCGATCAGCATCGTCGCCTCGACGCAGCTCACCCGGCCGCAGCCGGTCACCCCGGACTCGTAGTAGTAGAGCATCGGGCGCATGCCCATCGGCCACGCCCACGGCTTCGACTCCCACGGGTGCGGGTTCTTCGGCGTAACCAGGTGGGTGTGGAAGTCCAGTACGTTGAGCTGGTAGTACAGCAGCGAGCGCAGCGGGTCGGGCAGGAACCCGAAGCCCACGTCATCGGAGACCAGAGTCGCGTGCCGATCCGTCGCCGTCTCGCTGGCGAACCAGCCCGCCCACGCCGCGAAGTAGACCAGCAGCGGGATTGCCACCAGCGACCACAACGCCGGCGCGGTGTCGCGCACCAGCGTGGCCCGCCACGGGCGCCGGACCCCCGCAGCGCGTCGCGCCAGCGCATCCCAGATCACGCTGAGCAGGCCGAACGCCATGATGTAGTAGATGCCGTTCCACTTCACGCCGCAGGCCAGCCCGAGCATCAGCCCCGCGCCGAACCGCCACCAGCGAAACCCCAGCCGCGGACCCCACTTGCTCGCGTTCAACCGGCCGTCGATGCAGACCTGCCACATCCGGCTGCGCACCTCGTCGCGATCGACCAGCAGGCAGCCGAACGCGGCGAGCAGGAACATCGCCTGGAAGATGTCGAGCATCCCGACCCGGGACTGCACGTGGCTTAGCCCGTCGCAGATCAGCAGCACGCCAGCGATCGCGCCCAGCAGCGTGGACCGGGTCATCCGGCGGGCGATCCGGACGATGAGCAGCACCATCAGCGTGCCGGACAGCGCGGCCATGATCCGCCAGCCCCACGGGTTGTAGCCCAACAGCCACTCGCCGACCGCGATCAGCTGCTTGCCCACTGGCGGGTGCGCGACCAGTTCGTACCCGGGGTTGTCCTCGTAGCCGCCGTTGCGCAGCATCTGCCACGCCTGCGGCACGTAGTGCTTCTCGTCGAAGACCGGGGTGCCCTCGTTGGTGGCGCGCCCGAGATCCCAAAGCCGCACGAGACCTGCGATGAGCGTGATCGTGATCGTGACCAACCAGCCGCGCAGCCGGTCGGTGGGCATCGTCACGTCTAGCAGCGGACGCGGATCGCTCTCGCCGGGTTGCCGGGCCGGAGGCCTGCGACCGACGTTGACGAGTTCGTCGGCGCTGCGGCCACCAGGATTGGGGACGAGGACGCTCACAGCCCCCGATCGTAGGAGACCAGCCGCGAAGCGGGTGGCCCGCCGCCCCGGGTGGCCCACACCTCGACGGCTCGCGGAAATACGCTGTGCGGTTATGGACACCGGCACGCTCCTGCTCGCCGCCACTCCGCTCGGCGACGCCCGCGACGCCTCGGCGCGCCTCGTCGACGCGCTCGGCTCGGCAGACGTCATCGCCGCCGAGGACACCAGGCGGGTGCGCGCACTCGCCAGCGCGCTGGGCGTCACCCCCGGCGGCAAGGTGATCAGCTACTACGAGGCGGTCGAATCGTCGCGGACGCCGATGCTGCTGGATGCGCTGCGCGAGGGCCGCAGCGTCCTGCTGGTCACCGACGCCGGGATGCCCAGCGTGTCCGACCCCGGATACCGGCTCGTGTCCGCCTGCGTCGCCGAACAACTCCCGGTGACCTGCCTGCCCGGGCCGTCCGCGGTGACCACCGCGCTCGCGGTGTCCGGGCTGCCCTCGGACCGGTTCTGCTTCGAAGGCTTCCCACCCCGCAAGCAGGGGGAGCGGCGCCGCTGGTTCGGCCGCCTGGTCGCCGAGGAACGCACCTGCGTGCTCTTCGAAGCACCGCACCGGCTCGCCGACACCCTGGCCGACGCCGTCGCGGTGCTCGGCGGCGAACGGCGGGCGGCGGTGTGCCGCGAGCTGACCAAGACCTACGAGGAGATCCGCCGCGGCAGCCTCGCGGAGCTCGCCGTCTGGGCAGCCGAAGGCGTGCGCGGCGAGATCACCGTGGTGCTCGGCGGAGCCGAGCCGGCGCCAGCCGCCGATCCGGCGGAGCTCGTGGCGCAGGTGGAGGAGCGCGCCGCCGAAGGCGTGCGGTTGAAGGACGCGGTAGCGGAGGTCGCGGAGCTCGCGGGCGTGCGGAAGAAGGAGTTGTACGACGCAGTGCTCGCCGCCCGGAGGTAGAGGTCCGCGCGGGTTTCGGGGCAAGATCGCGAGATGCGTAGCGCAGTGCTGGGCCTGCATTGGCAGGTCAACGTGATCGAGCCCGAGGGCTTCTTCGGCGGGATGCTCGCGGAGCCGGTGGCCCGCAGCGGCGTGGTCGGGCGGGCCGCGCGATTCCACCAAGCGGCCCGCGAAGCGGGGGCCGAGCTGGTGTTGACCCGGTTCACGGTGCCCCCGGGAGAAGGCGGGTTGGTGCGCAACACGGCGTTCATGCGCGCCGTCGGCGATGCGCAGCACGCGTTCCGGCCGGATGCGCCGGGATCAGCGCTGATCGGGGAGATGTCCGATTCGGACGGGCGGGTGGTGGACAACCAGCGGCTGTCCGGACTGGCCGGCAACGACATGGTGCCGTGGCTGCGCGACCGGGGCATCGACATCCTGCTGATCACGGGCGTGGCCACGAACCTGACGGTCGAGCAGACCGCCCGGCACGGCACCGACCTTGGTTTCACCGTGCACGTGGTGCGCGACTGCGTGGCGGCGGCCGACGATGCGGTGCACGCCGCGTCCCTGGCGAACCTCGACTTGGCGACGGCGGGCTGCCTCACCGCGGAACAGGCCCTGGCCCTGCTCAGGTGACGCGTTTTCGCAACTCCGGACATCGAGTCTCTCGGGCCGCCACACATAGCAGTCCAGAAGACTCACGGCCGGAGTGACCAGCGTGGATCTATTCGAGCAGTGACAGCACCGGGGCGGCCTTGATGATTACTTCCTGCCACTCCCGGTCCGGGTCGGAGTCCGCGGTGATCCCGCCGCCGACACCCAGGTGCAGCACGCCGTCTGCGTACTCCAAGGTGCGGATGGCCACGTTTAGCTCCATGCCCGCGACGGGCGAGACCATGCCGACCGCGCCGCAGTACGCGTCGCGCGGCTGCGACTCCAGCTCCGCGATGAGCTCCAGCGCCCGTACCTTCGGCGCACCGGTCACCGAGGCGGGCGGGAACGCCGCCGACAACAGCGCCGAGTTCGGCAGGTCGGCGGGAACCTCCGCCCGCACGTCCGACACCAGGTGCCACACGCCGGGGTGCGGCTGCACGTCCAGCAGCCGGGGCACCGTCACCCGGCCGACCTCGGCGACCCGCCCGAGATCGTTGCGCGCCATGTCCACGATCATCACGTTCTCCGCGATGTCCTTTGTGGACGACCGCAGCAGCTCGGCATTGCCGTCCTCGTGCGGGCCCCGGCGCGGCAACGTGCCCTTGATCGGACTGGAGCGCACCACCCGACCGTGCCGGGCCAAGAACAACTCCGGCGACAACGACGCGATCGCGCCCCACGATCCGGCGACGTAAGCGGCCCGCGCGGGCTGCAAACGCGCACTACCGGCGGCGAAAACCTCCAGCGGATCGCCCCGGAACGGCACCTCGAACCGGCTGCAGATGTTGGCCTGGAAGATCTCGCCTGCGGCGATCTCCGCCACGCAGCCGCGCACGGCTTTTCCGTGCTGGTCGGCGTCCGGTCTGCCGACCGGCCCCGCCTCCCAGGTCGCCGTCGGCGGATCGCCTGCGGCGACCACCTCGGCGAGTTCCGTGACCAGGTCCGGTTCTGCGGCGCGGAGCGCCTCGAACCACCACTGCCCGTCGGAGTCGAGGCGGAGCACGTGATCGGCCCAGCCCCACGCGGCCAGCGGCAGGCGTCGGGGGCGGGTGTGCTGCCCGGGGTCGGTGAGGCCGTAGCCGAGGTAGCCGATCCACCCGCCGCCGACCGCCCGCGGCCCCGCCTGGCCAGGGCTGCTCGGCGTACCCGGGCTGCTCGCGTCGCCGGAGGGGCCTGGCAGGTCCGGGGTGGTGAAGGCCAGCTCCGGTGGGGTCGCGGCGATCTGCACGGATGGGGCGAGGACGGCGGTGCCGCCGAACCAGTCGCCGGTGAGCGCTGCCGGTGGCGGGAGCCCGCGGCGACGCGCGCGAGCCGCGAGGCGGCGCAGCACCTGGGCCGCGCTCGCGTCGCCGTCAATCGGTCGGGTGAAGACCGGCACGCCGACAGTATGACCACGCCCAACGCCTGCTCCGGACCGGCATCCGCGTTGCCGGGGACGAGCCCCATCACGCGAGCCCCCGCCCTGGCAAGCTGTTCGTCTTGATCAGAGCCGTCCGCCCAAAGCTGGCTGCCGTGCTGTCCGTGACGAGCACCACGTTGCTCGGACGTCAGCGCCGGACTGGTGGAGGTGCCCGACTGGCCGTGAAGTCCTGGCCGTGCCCCACAAGTGGTGAAACGCGCTCCGGACTGAGATCTGCCTGCGACGTACGCCACCGCTGGCGAGCACGGCTGCGATGCCAATGCGGACCCCATCGCCACACCCGCCCGTTTTCGCTGGTCAGAGCCCCTTGAGCGCGGTGCGGTGCCATCGCCGGCAAACGGCCACCTACCTGCGGGAACACCACTCCTGCGCGAGCTCGTGCGCCACTGGTCCCGCCGGGCGCCGTTTCCCTAAGGTGGTGGCATGGTGCGCGTGCTCTCTGCGACCAGGCTCACGAGGATCACCGGCGAGGACTCCTGCAACCGCACGGCCAGCCGGTTCGGCATCCACGCGACCGACCTCGGGATCATGTGGGACGACGGCCGGGGCGGCGTGCTGGCGGCGTTCGGCGACACCTACGGCGAGGGTTGGGGCGGGCACGGCGCAGGCCCCGGGCACGCCGACTGGCGGTACAACGTGATCGCCCGGTCCACCAACACCGATCTCGACGTCGGCCTGAAGTTCGACTCGGTCCTGCAGCGCGAGGACGGCATGGCCGGGCAGGTGCTGCCCGGCGACCGCAGTGGGGTGCCCGAACACACCGTGATCCCCACCTCCGGTATCGCGGTCGGTGGCCGGAATTACTTGCATTACATGTCGGTCCGGCACTGGGGGACGCCGGGCGTGTGGCACACCAACTACGGCGCGCTCGCTTACTCCGACGACGGCGGCAGCACCTGGACGAAGTCCGAGACGGCGGTGTGGCCGAACCGGCGGCAGTCCTGGCTGAGCCGGTTCCGGCGGCGCGACCAGCGCGGGCACCCATTCCAGATGATCGGTTTCGCGGGCATGCTGGACCGCCGCGTGTACCTGCTCGGCACCCCGAGCGGGCGGTTCGGCGCGGGGCACCTCGCCCGCGTCGGCGTCGATGACCTGCTCGAACCGGCGGCCTACCAGTACTGGACCGGGGCGGGCTGGGGCGCCGACCCGTTCGCCGCCGAACCGGTGCTGCCGGGCCCGGTCGCCGAGCTCTCGGTGCAGTACAACCGGCACTTCGGCCGGTGGTTCGCCGTGCACCTCGACGAGCACCGGGCGGCGATCGTGCTGCGCACCGCGCCGGATCTCACCGGGCCGTGGACCGACGGTGAGGTGGTCGTGTCCGGCGCCGACTACCCGGCGCTCTACGGGGGCTTCCAGCATCCGTGGGCCGCGGACCGGCCGGCGATCTACTTCACCCTGACCCAATGGGGCCCGTACAACGTCGACTTCTTCCGCGCCGATCTGGCGTGATCGAGGGCCCCTGGCGAGTTCCGTGCACACCCGCCACTCGCACCGCAGCGGGTTCTCAGCGGTCGCCTTGCGAGGACAGCACCGATGCCGTGGCCGTGCACAACCCGGCAGATCCCGCAGCCGAGATGGTCTCTGGGGTTCCGCTACCGGCACCACCGCGCGAACATTTCCACTTACCAGAACCCGTTCGAGATCAGGTCCTCCGGAACCGTAGGCTAAGCGCTATGAGTGCCTCTGTGTTGACCGCTGTGGCCTGGCCCTATGCGAACGGCCCGCGGCACATCGGCCACGTTTCCGGTTTCGGTGTGCCCTCGGACGTCTTCTCGCGCTACCAGCGAATGGCGGGCAACCGGGTGCTCATGGTGTCCGGTACCGACGAGCATGGCACCCCGATCTCGGTCCAGGCTGAGAAGGAGGGCCTCACCACCCGCCAGCTCGCCGACAAGTACAACCGGGTGATCGCCGAGGACCTGCAGGGCCTCGGCCTGTCCTACGACCTGTTCACGCGCACCACCACCGGCAACCACTACCAGGTCGTCCAGCAGATCTTCCTGGCGCTGCACCGCAACGGCTACATCGTGCCGAAGACCACCACCGGCGCGATCAGCCCGTCCACCGGCCGCACGCTGCCCGACCGCTACATCGAGGGCACCTGCCCGATCTGCGGTTACGACGGCGCGCGCGGCGACCAGTGCGACAACTGCGGCAACCAGCTCGACCCGTCCGACTTGATCAACCCGGTGTCCCGGATCAACGGCGAAAAGCCGGAGTTCGTCGAGACCGAGCACCTGTTCCTGGACCTGCCGGCGTTTACCGAGTCGCTGGGCAAGTGGCTGTCCACCCGCACCGGCTGGCGGCCCAACGTCCTGAAGTTCGCCCAGAACCTGGTCGAGGACATGCGGCCACGGGCGATCAGCCGGGACCTTGACTGGGGCGTGCCGATCCCGCTAGACGGCTGGCGCGACCAGCCGATGAAGCGTTTCTACGTCTGGTTCGACGCGGTGATCGGCTACTTCTCGGCCAGCGTCGAGTGGGCCCGCCGCATCGGGCAGCCCGACGCCTGGCAGCAGTGGTGGACCAACCCGGCCGCCGAGGGCTACTACTTCATGGGCAAGGACAACATCACCTTCCACGCCCAGATCTGGCCCACCCTGCTGATGGGCCACAACGGCCAGGGCGACCGCGGTGGCGAGGTCGGCCCGTACGGCGAGCTGAACCTGCCGGACGAGATCGTCTCCAGCGAGTTCCTCACCATGAGCGGGTCGAAGTTCTCCACCTCCCGCGGCACCGTGATCTACGTGCGGGACTTCCTCCGCGACTTCGGCCCGGACACCCTGCGGTACTTCATCTCGGTCGCCGGGCCGGAGAACCAGGACACCGACTTCACCTGGGACGAGTTCGTCCGGCGCACCAACTTCGAGCTGGCCAACGAGTGGGGCAACCTGGTCAACCGGTCCATCTCGATGGCCGCGAAGAACAACGGTGCGGTGCCCGCGCCGACCACGCCACAGGCCGCCGACGAGGAGCTGAAGGCGTTGTCCCGCAACGCTTTCGACACCGTCGGCGGGCAACTGCAGCGGTCCCGGTTCAAGGCCGCCGCACAGGAGGCCATGCGGGTCGTGTCGGCGGCGAACAAGTACCTGTCCGACCAGGAGCCGTGGAAGCTCAAGGAGGACCCGGACCGCCGGGACGCCGTGCTGCACACGGCGCTGCAGGTGGTTTCCGACGCGAACACGCTGCTAACCCCCTTCCTGCCGCACTCGGCGCAGAAGGTGCACGAGCTGCTCGGCGGCACTGGGGTCTGGTCGGCGCAGCCGGAGATCCATGAGGTCACCGACCTCGACGACGCGAGCGTCGAGTACCCGGTGCTGATGGGCGACTACGCCAACGAGCAGGCGTCGTGGCGGTCCACCGAGATCGAGGTCGGGCGGCCGCTGCAGAAGCCGACGCCGCTGTTCGCCAAGCTGGACCCGAAGCTCGGCGAGACCGGCCCCGAGTGGGCCCCGATCGAAACCTGACCACCTGAGGTGAGGGGCACCGGCACCCGTTGAGACCCGCGGGTGCCCCTCACCCACGTAGAACCCCAGTTTCAGTTGAAACTGCCTTTCCACCCGAGGTCTGGCCGCGGTTTCAATTGAGACCGCGGTCGACCCACCCGAGTGCGGCCTGCGTTGGAGGGTGCCATGAGCAAGCGGGAGCTGCCGCCGGTGCCGGAGGCGTTGCCCGCGCCCGCGGTCGACGCGCACACCCACCTGGACGCGTGCGGCGCGAAGACGCCCGAGGAGGTGCGCGCCATCGTGGATCGCGCGCAGGCCGCTGGGGTCGGCCGGGTGGTGACCGTTGCCGACGACATCGCCTCCGCGCAGTGGGCCGTCGAGGCGTCCACTTGGGACGACCGGGTGTTCGCCGCGGTGGCGCTGCACCCCACCCGGACCAAGGACTTCGACGACGCCGACCGCGAGGTCCTGGAGCAGCTCGTCGAGCACCCGCGGGTCGTCGCGGTCGGTGAGACCGGGCTCGACTACTACTGGGACTACTCACCGCCGGGGCCGCAGCAGGAGGCCTTCCGCTGGCACATCGACCTCGCCAAGCGCGTCGGCAAGCCGCTGATGATCCACGACCGCGAGGCGCATCAGGACATCCTGCAGATCCTGGCCGCGGAGGGGGCTCCGGAAACGGTGGTCTTCCACTGCTTCTCCGGGGACGCGGAGTTCGCCCGGGACTGCGCGGACGCCGGCTACGTGCTGTCCTTCGCCGGGACGGCGACCTTCCGCAACGCCAAGGCGCTCCGGGAGGCCGCGCAGCTGGTTCCGCTGGAGCAGTTCGTGGTGGAGACCGACGCGCCGTTCCTGACCCCCCACCCCTTCCGCGGGCGCCCGAACGAGCCGTACTGCGTCAATTACACCCTCCGGGATCTCGCCGAACTCCGTGGCATGACGCTCGAAGAACTGGTCGTAGCGACAACGGCCACTGCCGAGCGAGTCTTCCGACTCGATCAGGCGTAATCCCACCCTGCAGCTTCTCACCCGCTGTCTTTTGATACCGGGCGTTGAGCCACGCCCGCTTGCGGTCAGCGACGCCGTCCCTACCGTCCACTTTGGAAGCCGGGATGGGGACAACCCCGAAACTTCGTCCCCGCTGGACGGAGGTCCTCCTGCCCGGAGGCACGGCAGTCAGGATTGCGATGAAGTTCGGTTTGTTCGCGAAGGCGACGGTAGTGGCGAGCATCGTGGTCTGCGGTGGCGCGCCGATGGTGGTGGCGTCTCCAAGTGCGCCGCCAGCCGCACGAGCGGCCGTTTGGGACCGGCTGGCGAAGTGCGAGTCGGGCGGGAACTGGTCCGCCAACACCGGCAACGGCTACTTCGGCGGCCTGCAGTTCAACCGCCGAACGTGGGCGGCCCACGGCGGCGAGAAGTACAACCGGTACCCGCACCGGGCCTCGCGGGAGCAGCAGATCGTCATCGCGGAAGCGCTGCGCAGCACCCGGGGCGGATTCGGCGCCTGGCCCGCGTGCGCGCGGAAGCTGGGCTTGCCGAGGTGAGGTGATCAACTCGATTCGTGGGCCCGGATCCCACGGGCGAGGGGAGGGTGGGACCGGCCCGAGCGCGTTGCGTGCTCGGGCCGGACTCATGTTCCGGCCCGAGCCGATCATGGAAACCGCTGGTGTCAGCGACGTGTGATATGTCACCAAGGCGGGCAGCGCTCCGTTAATGCACCGTCGGCGGTACCCCCGAATGGGTCAAAGCGGGGCGATCTCGCTTACTGATCGTGCTTGGTTGCGCGGCAAAGCGCTGTAACGCAGGTCACATGATCGATCGGACTTCTTGGCTACCGCCATTGATCACGCTAGAGTCTCGGCCTCGTAACCGATGACAACCAGTCATGGGGAACGCCCGTTAGTCTCGCCGGTGTACGTCGGGGAAGCGGGCCACGGGCAAAGGCGCTCGCGGTCGGCTAGGACGGCGCTTGGCTACGGGAGTCGGATACAGACGCGAAGCACGAAGGTTGTGTGCCCGCAAGGACCGAGGGAGTCAAGCGACGACATGGGTCTCGCCCGACACCGCCCCCGTTCCGAAACGCGCGAGCGCGACTTCCGCCTTCGGGAGGTAACGACCCTGTGAACGGACGCGGCGAGCCCAGCTATCCCGGCCATGCCCATCGGTCGGACGACGGCTACTGGGCCGAATCCTTCGAACCTGCGACGGACTGGTTCACCCCGGTTCAGGCCGACCAGCACACCGCTGTCGGACTCCTGGACCGTCCGGAGCCGCAGCACTACCCGGCCGAGGACCACCCGAGCTTCCCGCCGGGAGCGCTCGAGATCACCTCGGCGGACATCTACGAGGTGCTCGGGCCGGACGCCGAGGACATGCTCGCGACCGCCGAGATCGACATCGACGAGGTCATCCGGCTGATCAGCGCCGAGACCATCGTCCTGCCGCCGCTGGTCATCCCGGAGGCGCTGCCGGAGGGCGAGGAGAGCGACGCCCCGCCACAGGAGGTCGTCGAGGCGATCACCACCTGGAAGCGGCGCTTCCTCAAGGGCGCGGTGGCCGGCGTGCTGCTCACCCTCACCGGCACCGGCGGCGCGGCCGCCGCCATGGACAAGTCCGTGACCGTCGAGATCGACGGGCATGACCGCACGATCAGCACCTACGAGGGCACCGTCGGTGAAGTCCTGGAGGACGAGGGCATCACCGTCGGCCAGCACGACGCGCTGAGCCCCTCCCCGCAGGCCAAGGTCAGCCACGGCGACACCATCACCCTCGACCGCGGACGGCTGCTGAAGCTGACCGTCGATGGCGAGCAGCGTGAGGAATGGGTCCGCTCGGTTACGGTGGACCAGGCGCTGCGCCAGTTCGGCGTCCAGGCCGACGGCGCGTGGGTCTCCGCCGACCGCACCATGGCCGTGCCCGAGCAGGGCATGGACCTGGTCGTCAAGACCAGCAAGAACATCACCATCATCGACGGGGCGAACGAGCCGCGGCAGCTGACCACCACCGCCGTCGACATCGACGAGCTGGTCCGGGAGCAGAAGCTCGAACTCGGCCCCGAGGACGCGATCACCCCCGGCGGCGACCAGCGACTCGCCAGCGGCGCCGAGGTGCGCATCGACCGCACCGGCAGCACGGTGATCAACGTGACCTTGCCGGTCCAGCCTCCGGTGCAGGAGATCGTCGACAACACGATGTTCAAGGGCGAGGAGCGGGTCGAGTTCCCCGGCGTGCCCGGCGAAAAGATCGTGTTCACCCGGGTAACCACCCGCAACGGCGAGGAGACCGGCCGGGAATCCGTCGGCGAGAAGATCACCAAGGAAGCCCAGCCCAAGGTCGTGCGGATCGGCGGCAAGCAGCCCCCGACCTCCGGGGTCTGGGACAAGCTGGCGCAGTGCGAGGCCACCGGGAACTGGGCGGCCAACACCGGCAACGGCTACTACGGCGGCCTGCAGTTCAACAAGTCGACCTGGGATGCCTACGGCGGCGACCAGTACGCGCCGTACCCGCACCAGGCCAGCCGCGAGCAGCAGATCGCGGTGGCGGAGAAGATCCGCGCGGCGCGGGGCGGCGGCTACGGCGCCTGGCCGGGTTGCTCCTCGAAGCTCGGCCTGTGAGCTGACCTTCCGGGTATCAGGCCATATCGTCAGGTGAGGGGTACCCGCGGACCAGTTCGGACGCCACGGGTGCCCCTCGCTCGTCACCTGGTCGGGGTGGTGAGTTCGGGCGCGGGTAGTTTTTCGGTGTGGACGACCAGCAGGCGACGCTGCTCGGCCCGGCCGATGTGCGACGGCTGGCCGAGGAACTCGACATCCGACCGACTAAGAAGCTCGGCCAGAACTTCGTGCACGACCCGAACACCGTGCGCCGGATCGTGGCCGCCGCGTCGGTCTCCGCCGCCGACGTCGTGCTGGAGGTCGGCCCCGGCCTTGGCTCGCTGACCCTCGCCCTGCTGCCCGCTGCGGGCGCCGTAACGGCGGTCGAGATCGATCCGGTGCTCGCGGCGCGGCTACCGCGCACCGCCGCCGAGTTCGCCCCGGCGCTGGCCGATCGGCTCACCGTGATCGAGGCCGACGCCTTGCGGGTCCGCGCCGAGGACTTCCCGGCGCCGCCGACCGCGCTCGTCGCGAACCTCCCGTACAACGTCGCCGTGCCGGTGGTGCTGCACCTGCTGGCCGAGTTGCCGAGCCTGGCGCATGGTCTTGTCATGGTGCAGTCCGAGGTCGCCGACCGGATGGCCGCCAAGCCGGGCGGCCGCGTCTACGGCGTGCCGAGCGCCAAGGCTGCGTGGTTCGCCGACGTGCGCCGCGCGGGCCCGGTGCCGCGCAAGGTGTTCTGGCCGGTGCCCAATGTGGACTCCGGCTTGGTGTCGTTCCAGCGCATCGAGCCGCCGTCGACCGCGCCGCGCCAGGACGTCTTCCGCGTGGTGAACGCGGCGTTCGCCCAGCGACGCAAGACGTTGCGCGCCGCGCTGTCCGGCTGGGCCGGATCCGCGGCTCGGGCGGAGGAGGTTCTCCGGGCCGCTGGGGTGGATCCGGCGGTTCGCGGTGAGCAGTTGGAGATCGGCGATTTCGCGCGCATCGCAGAGGCTGCGGCTACCGAAAGTGGTCGCTGAACCACCCGTCAGGCCCCTTGCCCATCCGAGACCGATCCGCTACCCGGAGTCACCGACAACACCTGGCGTGCCGGGAAAATTCCCCTTCGTCCGGGTGTGTGATTTGGCAAACGATTTCGGAAAGTGACGACTATCAACTTGCGCTGGAATCCGCCAGTGGGGTCTACTATTCGGGAAATCCATCCCGAGCGGCCGAGAGACCTGGCTCCGCGAAGCCGCAGCAACCACCCGGTGGGCAGGTGCTAACGCCAGGACCGATGGAGTTGTTGTGGAGTCCAACGCACTGCCAGCCGGCCCGCCTGCGGGTCAAACCCGAGCCCAGCTGGCCCGATCCCGGCGAAACCACATCCGGAGGCTGCTGACGCAGCGTCGCGTCATCGACCATGGGCGTCGCACCACCACCGCCTGTCGTCGCGAGATGTGACCCAGCTCTTCCTCTCTTTCCGAAGTTCCTTGGCCTGTCGCCCTTTCGCGTGCGCGGCCGTCGCGAGCTGATGTGGAGCCGATCGTGATCACAGTCGAGAACCTGACCAAGTCCTTCCAGTACAACAACGGAACCGTCCGCGCCCTCGACGGCGTGACGATGGAGGTTTCGGCCGGCGCGGTGTGCGGTGTGGTCGGTCCGAGCGGGGCCGGCAAGTCCACCCTGGCCCGGTGCATCGCGCTGCTGGAGAAGCCGGACAGCGGTGCCATCCGCGTCGACGGCACCGACCTGGTTTCCCTCGGCGGCAAGTCCCTTCGCGCCGCGCGCCGACAGATCGGCGTTGTGCCGCAAGGAGATTCGCTGCTGCGCCAGCGCACTGCCGCGGGCAACGTCGCGTTGCCGCTGGAAGCGGCCGGTATCAGCGGCCCGCAGCGGCGCACCCGCGTCGGCGAGCTGCTGGACCTCGTGGGCCTGACCGACAAGGCCTCGGTCTACCCCGACCAGCTCTCCGGCGGGCAGCGCCAGCGCATCGCGGTGGCGCGTGCGCTGGCCGCCAAGCCTTCGGTGCTGCTGGCCGACGAGCCGACCTCGGCGCTCGACCCGGGCACCACCGACTCGGTGCTCACCGTGCTGGACCGCGCCCGCGCTGAACTGGGTGTCACCGTGCTCGTGGTCACCCACGACATGGCCGTGGTGCGCAAGATCGCCGACGATGTCGCGGTGCTGGAGAACGGCCGGGTGGTCGAGCACGGCAAGGTCCTCGACCTGGTCGCCGAGCCCGGCAGCCGGGTGGGCACCACGCTGCTGCCGGACACCGACCAGGCCGAGTCGTTCAAGCCAGCCGGCGGTCGGCACGACGTCGTCGCCGAGGTCGTGCTGGTCGGCTTCGCCGCGGTCGGCGCGCTGCTGCCGGAGGCCGCCAGCAGGTTCGGGGTCGACCTCGCGATCCTGGGCGGGGGGCTGACCCGGCTGGGGGACACGCCGGTAGCGAAGTTCAAGGTCGGCCTGAGCGGCGAGCGCGCCGAGTCGGCCCTGAAGTGGATGGTCGATCGGGACGCGCATGTGCGACGTGCCCCGGTTTGCGTTGACGGAGCTGCTGCGTGAGTGATGTGACCCCCTGGTCGGAGGTCCTTGGACTACTTGGTGAAGCGACGGTCGACACGCTCTACATGGTGTTGGTGTCAACCCTGCTGGCAGTGCTGGGAGGGCTGCCGCTCGGCGTGCTTCTGCATCTGACCTCGCCGGTCGGCCTGAGCCCGAAACCCGTGCTGTACCGGGTGCTCGGCGTGGTCGTCGACGTGGTGCGGTCCGTGCCGTTCGTCGTGCTGCTGGTAGTCCTGGCGTCGTTCACCCGGCTGCTGATCGGCACGTCGATCGGCAGCTCCGCGGTGATCGTCCCGCTGACCATCGGCGCCGTCCCGTTCTTCGCGCGGTTGACGCAGAACGCGTTGCGCGAGGTCAGCTTCACCGTGGTCGAGGCCGCGATCACGACTGGATCGAGCCGGCTGCGGATCGTGTGGACGGTGCTGCTCGGCGAGGCGCGGGCCGCGCTGGTCGGCGCGGTCGGCGTCACCGCGGTGGCGCTGATCGGCTACGCCGCGATGGCCGGTGCGATCGGCGGCGGCGGGCTGGGCACGACCGCGATCCAGGACGGCTACCAGGGCTACGACGACCGGATCCTGTGGGCATCCGTCGTCGTGCTCGGCGTGCTGGCCTTCGCGATGCAGCTGATCACCGACCGCACCGCGAAGCTGGTCGACCGGCGGCGAACCGCTACCAGCTGACACCCCCGGAGCCACCCCTTGCCTGGGGACCTTCCCACTCTGTCCAGAAAGGACAAACCCTGATGCGTTTGCGTTTTGCTGCCCTGGTGGCCGTGGCCGGCCTGGCGCTGGCCGCGTGCGGGAGCGGCGGCAGCTCGGCCGCCGAGGACCCGAACGCCCCGCTGCGGATCGCGGTCAGCCCGACCCCGCACGGCGAGATCCTGCAGTACGTCAAGGACAACTTGGCGCAGCAGGCCGGGATCGGCATCGAGATCACGAAGTTCGACGACTACAACCGGCCGAACGAAGCCGTCGCGCACGGTGAGCTGGACGCGAACTACTTCCAGCACCAGCCCTACCTGGATGAGTACACCAAGCAGCGCGGTGGCGACTTCGTCTGGATCCAGGCGGTGCACCTGGAGCCGCTGGCGGTGTACTCCAAGCAGTTCAAGTCGCTGCAGGAGATCCCGAACGGCGCGACGGTCACGCTCTCCAACGACCCGGCGAACCAGTTCCGCGGGCTGAAGCTGCTGGAGCAGGGTGGCCTGCTGGGGCTCAAGCCGGAGGCAGCGGTGGGCACCCGGCTGGAGTCGGCGATCGCCGAGAACCCCAAGAAAATCCAGCTCAAGGACCTGTCGCCGGACCAGCTGCCGCGCTCGGTCGATGACGCCGCCGCCGCAGTTGTCAACGGCAACTACGCGATCAAGGCGAACCTGCAGAACCCGATCGCAGTGGAGAGCCCGGCGAACAACCCGTACGCCAACGGCCTGGTGACCACCCCGGCCCTGGCCAAGGACCCGCGGATCCTGAAGCTCGCCGAGCTGCTGCGTTCCCAGCAGGTCAAGGACTTCATCAACCAGAAGTACGGCGGCGTCGCCGTCATCCCGGCGTCCTGACCGGAGTTCCCTCGGAGGTGAGGGGCACCCTTGAGTGGTTTAGCCGATGGTTTAGCCGCCCAAGGGTGCCCCTACCTCGTTTGTGTGCTGTCTTGGAGCCCGGTTTCGGGGTTTTTCTTTGAATCGGCGCTTAGCCCAACCTCGCAACTTGCACCGCCGAGGGTTCTCAGACCTCGCCTGGCGAGGACAGCCCCAGCGCTGCGTCATGGTGATACGCAAGTCGGGGATCGGCGGAGTCCACGTGGCGACCGTAATTCCCGCAGGGGACCGCGACCCGCACCGCCGAGAAAGGTCAGCCGGAAAGGATCTCAAGGTGCAGGGAAGCAAGCGGTGGGCTTTCGCGGACACGTACGCTCTAAGAGTGCTCTCCGTGGTTCCTACCCCCATCACCGTTCGCGTCCCGGCCAAGGTGAACCTGCACCTGTCGGTCGGTGACCCGCGCCCGGACGGCTACCACGAGCTGGTCACCGTCTTCCAGGCGCTGTCGATGACCGACGAGGTCACCGTGCTCGTCGCCGAGGAACCGGGCATCGACGTGCACGGCGAGGGCGCGGATTCGGTGCCCACCGGGCCCAGCAACCTCGCGTGGAAGGCCGTGCAGCTGCTCGCCGAGCACAGCGGGCGGGATCCGGAGGAACCCGGGGTGCGGCTGTCGATCAGCAAGGGCATCCCGGTCGCTGGCGGGATGGCCGGGGGCAGCGCCGACGCGGCGGCGACGCTGCTGGCACTGAACAACCTGTGGCGGCTGGAACTGGGCCGCGACGAGCTTAGCGAGATCGCCGCGAAGCTGGGCAGCGACGTCCCGTTCTCGCTGCAGGGCGGCACGGCGCTGGGCACCGGCCGCGGCGAGCGGCTCGTACCGGTTTTGGCCCGGCACACCTTCCACTGGGTGATCGCGCTGGATCGCCGGGGCTTGGGCACGCCCGGCGTCTACACCGAGCTCGACCGGCTGCGGGCGGAGGCGAAGCCGAACCGGGTCGGGGAGGTCGAGCCGCTGCTGGAGGCGCTGTCGTCCGGCGATCCGCGACAGCTCGCCCTGCTGCTGGGCAACGACCTGCAGGCCGCGGCCGTCTCGCTGCGGCCCGGGCTGCGGCGCACGCTGCGCGCGGGCGTGCAGGCGGGAGCGCTCGCGGGGATCGTGTCCGGCTCGGGCCCGACCTGCGCCTTCCTCTGCACCGACGCGGACGCGGCGGTCCACGTGGCGGCCGAGCTCTCCGGTGCGGGGGTGTGCCGCACGGTCCGCGTCGCGCACGGCCCGGTCCCGGGCGCGCGGATCGTTTCCGAGGAACCAGCGCACCGCCCGACCCCGCCCCAGGTCCACGCCTGAAGTCCGTTTCAATTGAAACTGGACGACTAGGACTCCCTTGGCGCAGTTTCAATTGAAACTGCGCCGGGATGCCAGCCCGTGATCACGCAACGCAGTTGATGGAGTAGACGAGCACCCGATGGTGAACCTGGTCAATCTGGAGTCGGTCAGCAAGAGCTACGGCGTGCGCCCGCTGCTGGACGGAGTTTCGCTGGGCGTCTCGGCGGGCGAGCGCATCGGGGTCGTCGGCCTCAACGGCGGCGGCAAGACGACGCTGCTGGAGGTCCTCTCCGGCATCGCCGAACCCGACAGCGGCCGGGCCAGCCAGTCCCGCGACCTGCGGATGGCGGTAGTCACGCAGCGCACCGAGCTGCCCGCGGACTCGACCGTGCGCAACGCGGTGCTCGACCCGCACGGCTTCAGCGCCGAGCACGAATGGGCCGCCGACCCGCACGTGCGATCGGTGCTGACCGGCCTCGGAATGACCCGCCTCGGCCTGGACACCCCGGTCACCGACTTCTCCGGCGGCGAGCGCCGCCGCGTCGCGCTGGCCGCCGCGCTGGTGCGCGACCTTGACTTGCTGGTGCTCGACGAGCCGACCAACCACCTGGACGTCGAAGGCGTGCACTGGCTGGCCGACCACCTGCTGGAGCGCAAGTGCGCGCTGGTGATCGTCACCCACGACCGCTGGTTTCTGGACACCGTCTGCAACCGCACCTGGGAGGTCGTCCAGGGCCGCGTCGAGCAGTACGAGGGTGGATACGCCGACTGGATCTTCGCCCGCGCCGAACGCGCCCGCATCGCCCAGCAGGCCGAGGAAAAGCGACAGAACCTCGCCCGCAAGGAACTCGCTTGGCTGCAGCGCGGCGCGAAGGCCCGCACCTCGAAGCCCCGATACCGGATGGAGGCCGCCGAGGCGCTGATTGCCGACGTGCCGGACCCCCGCGACACCGTCGAGCTGGTCGCGTTCGCCAAGCGGCGCCTCGGCAAGACGGTGCTGGAGCTGGAGGATGTCGACCTCCGCATCGCGGACCGCGCGCTGCTGGACGCCGTCACCTGGCGCATCGGCCCCGGCGACCGGATCGGCCTGGTCGGCGTCAACGGCTCCGGCAAAACCACGCTGCTCAAGCTGCTCGCCGGGGAACGCGAACCCGACGCGGGCAAGCGCGTCGAGGGCAAGACGGTGCGGCTGGCGCACCTGACCCAGGAACTACACGATCTGCCCGGGCAATGGCGGGTGCTGGAAGCGATCGAGGACGTCGCCGAGCGGGTCACCCTCGGCAAGTACGAGCTGTCAGCGTCGCAGCTCGGCGAGCGCTTCGGGTTCGGCAAGGGGCGGCAGTGGACGCCCGTCGAGGACCTCTCCGGCGGCGAGCGCCGGCGCCTGCAGCTGGCGAGGCTGCTGATGGCCGAGCCGAACGTGCTGATCCTCGACGAGCCCACCAACGACCTCGACATCGACACGCTCCAGCAGCTCGAAGACCTGCTGGACAGCTGGCCGGGCACGCTGGTGGTCGTCTCCCACGACCGCTACCTGGTGGAGCGGGTGTGCGACAGCGTGCGCGCGCTGTTCGGCGACGGTCGGCTGACCCACCTGCCGGGTGGTATCGACGAGTACCTGGAGCGTCGGCAGTCGCTGCTGGACGCCGCCGAAGGCAGCGTCGGCAAGCAGGCAACCGACGCGGCGAAGCCGCGTGGACGCTCCGGAGCGGAGGACCACGCGGCGCGCAAGGAGCTCGCGCGCTGCGAGCGCCAGCTCGACAAGCTCTCGGAGCGCGAGGCGGGCCTGCACGAGAAGCTCGCGGAGGCCGCGACGGAGCCGGAGCGGCTGGCTGAGCTGAACGCGGAGCTGCGGGCGCTGCAGCAGGAGAAGGACGACATCGAGACCCGCTGGATGGAACTCGCCGACCAGCTCGGGTGACCAGGAGGCGTCAGACCGGCACCCACCGGAGTGGCGAACGCTGTGCGGCCGATCACGGTGCTCGTAAGCTGCGTCACATGAGTCGGTTCGTGGAGACACTGGTGGCGTCCGCCCGTGAGAACTCCGGTGCGCAGGCGCGGGGGCTCACGACGGGCGAGCCCGAACAACCGTGGTTCCGGACGTGGGCTGAGGTGCACGCCGATGCGCTGCGGATGGCCGGGGCGCTGGGCGACGACCTCGCGCCCGGGCGGGTCGTCGCTATCCTCGCCGCAGATCCGGGGCTGATCGCGCCCGCCGTGCAGGCCGTGTGGCTGGGTGGCGGCAGCGTGACCATGCTGCACCAGCCCACGCCGCGCACGGACCTCACGCACTGGGCCGAGGACACCGTTCGGGTGCTCAAGATGATCGGTGCCCGGCTGGTGCTGCTGGGCGCTCCTTTCGAGCAGCTGGCCGGGGTGCTTGAGGAGAGCGCGATCGTCTACCGGGACCTGGCCAGCCTCACCGGCGGCGAACCGCTCGCCGAGCCGGTCGCGGTCGACGAGGACGCGACGGCCCTGCTGCAGCTAACAAGCGGCTCAACCGCCGAGCCCAAGGCAGTGCGGATCACGCACGGCAACCTCTACGCGAACCTGCGGGCGATGGTTGCTACCGCCGATCTCACTCCCGAGCGCGACATCGCGGTGTCCTGGCTGCCGCTGTTCCACGACATGGGGATGGTCGGTTGCCTGACGGTGCCGATGGCCATCGGGATGTCGGCGGTCAAGGTCACCCCGGCGGACTTCGTGGCCCGACCGCTGCTGTGGCCCGAGCTGATCAGCCGGTACCGCGCGACCGTGACCGCCGCGCCGAACTTCGCCTACTCCATCGTCGCCCGCCGGATGGCTCGCGCCGACGACGGCGACTTCGACCTCTCGAGCCTGCGGTTCACGCTCAACGGCGCCGAACCCATCGATCCGTCGGCGGCGCAGTCGTTCACCGAGGAGGGCGCCCGGTTCGGACTCCGCTCGAACTGTATGGTGTGCGCCTTCGGGATGGCCGAGGCCACGCTCGCGGTGTCCTTCGCCCCGCTGGGCCGGGGTTTGGAGGTCGACGTCGTCGACGCGGATGTGCTGGAGCAGCAGCACCGTGCGGAGCCGGTATCGGCGGATGCCGAGCGGGCGCGGCAGTTCGCGCTGCTGGGCCACCCGCTGCCGGGGCTGGAGGTCGACGTCGTCGACGACGCCGGGCAGCAGCTGGGGGAGCGGCAGGTGGGGCGGCTGCGGATCCGGGGAGCGGCGGTGACGCCGGGCTACCTCACCGTCGACGGGCCGCTGTCCACACAGGACGAAGACGGCTGGCTGGACACCGGGGACGACGGGTACCTGGTCGATGGGCAGGTGGTGATCTGCGGTCGCCGCAAGGACGTGATCATCATGGGCGGCCGCAACATCTACCCGGTGGACATCGAGCGGGCCGCATGCCAGGTCGAGGGGGTGCGCGCGGGCAACGCCGCCGCGGTCCGGCAGGACGCCGGGAGCCGCCGCGAACGCTTCGCGGTGGTGCTGGAGTCGCGCTTGGCGGGCGAGGAGAACGCGGAGAAGGCGCTGCGCAAGGAGGTCGCGGCCCGCATCGTCGACGCCGTGGGCGTCCGCCCGTCGGCGGTCGTGGTGCTGGCTCCGGGTTCGCTGCCGAAAACCCCGTCCGGGAAGCTCAAGCGAGCCGCGACCGCGTCCCTGGTTCCCAGCAACTGACCGCTGGCTAAGGGTTTGCTGTCCGGGTTTCAAGTTCAAGCAGCGGCTGGCGCATTTGCAGGCGCTAGACGCGATCGGCCGACCGAGGTTTGGCTGGAGGGTGTGCCACCGGGGAAGGTCGTGCGCTTCGCCGGTGAGGCGCGGATCGCCGACGTCGACGACATGCGCAAGACCGGCGACGCGAAGCGGGTGACGCTGCTGATCAGCCTGGTGCACCAGCAGCGGATCGAGGAGCGCGACGAGGTGGTGACCATGTTCTGCAAGAGCATGGCCGCCGGTGCACAAGCGGGCCAGGGAACGTCTGGCGGAGCTGCAGGAGGAGCACCTGCGCGGAAACCGAACGGCTGGTCGGAATGCTTGCCGACCCCGCTGCAACCAAGGGCCCAATGGCCACACACGACACGCTAGAGATGAACCTGTCCGGCATACTTGCCGACCCCGCCGACTACCCCATCAGCGGAAAGATCCACCGGGTGAAGCGGGCGCAGTGATCTGGGAGGGCAGGGGCGGCGATTTCGCGCGAAATCGCCGTTGTGGGTTTCAGTGGAACTGGTTCTGGGCGGCTTCGAGGCCCTTGGTGACCACAGCTTCCACCGCGTCCGCGCAGACGTCGATGAAGTAGGCGAGCTCCTTGCGCTCCGTCCCGGAGAAGTCCTTCAGGACGTAGTCGGCCGGGTCCATCCGGCCGGGCGGGCGGCCGATGCCGAAGCGGACCCGCACGTAGTCGCGGGTGCCCAGGGACTTGCTGATCGAGCGCAGCCCGTTGTGGCCGTTCTCGCCGCCGCCGCGCTTGAGCCGGATGGTGCCGAACGGCAGGTCGAGCTCGTCGTGGATCACGATCAGGGTTTCCGGCGGCGCCTTGTAGAAATTCACCGCGCCGGCCACCGGGCCGCCGGAGAGGTTCATGAACGAGCGCGGCTTGACCAGCACGGCACGCGCGCCAGCCAGCCGTCCCTCGACGGCCTCGGCGCCGGCCTTGTGCGCCTTGAACTTCCCGCCGATCCGGTCGGCGAGCTCGTCGGCGACGAGGAAACCGATGTTGTGCCGGTTTCCGGCGTAGCGCGGACCGGGGTTGCCGAGCCCGACGATCAGCGCAACCGAGTCCGGAGTGCTCACGGGAAGAAGTCTCCTGCTCTAGATGGCACGCAGCGCGCTGTCCCGCTCAGGTCGAGGGGGACAGCGCGCGGTGCGCCCGACGTCGGGGGCTCAGGCCTCTTCGGCCACGCCCTCGGCGGCCTCGGCGGGGGCCTCTTCGGCCATCGCCGAGGCGGCTTCGGTTACGTTGACGACCAAGGCCTCGGGGTCGGATTGCAGCGTCACGCCCGCGGGCAGCTGGATGTCGGAGGCGTGGAACTGGGTGCCGATCTCGGCACCGGCGATCGACAACTCCAGCTGCTCGGGGATGTGCAGCGCCTCGGTCTCGATCTCGACGTCGGTGATCTCCTGGCTGACCAGGCCGCCGGGGCCGGCCTCGCCGGAGAGCACCACCGGAACCGCGACGGTGACCTTCTCGCCGCGCTTGACCAGCAGCAGGTCGACGTGTTCGATGTAGTTCTTGATCGGGTGCGTGGTGATGGTCTTGGTTAGCGCGAGCTCGCTGTCGCCACCGGACACATCAAGCGTCAGCACTGCGTTGTTCCCGTTCTCGCGGATCGCGCGGGCGAACTCCACGGAGGGCAGGGACAGGTGCTTCGGGTCGGAACCATGACCGTAGAGCACCGCGGGGATCTTGCCGGTGCGGCGGGTGCGGCGGGCCGCCCCCTTGCCGAACTCCGTGCGCTGCTCGACGGCGATACGTACCTCGGACACGGTGGTGCACTCCTCATGACGTCGGGCGGAACGTGAATTGGTCGCTGGCCTGCGGCGGTGGGGCGCGCTACTGGCGTGACTACGACGCGGTGCCGAACGGGCACCCAGGGTATGAGCGACATCAGTGCGCCAACCGAATGGTCGGCGGCCACCGTGCCACCGCGCCGATCACGCCGGGCGAACGTCCCGACCTCGCCGAGGCAACCCGAACAGTCTAAACGGTGCTTGCACAGTCGTTTTCGCATGGGTGACCCCACCCGGTTCAGGTCCCTTCCGGGGTTCAGCGCAGGCGTCCGAGCTCGATGGTTACATACAGGAACTTAGTGCACCTTGAAAATCATCAGTAACTAATGGTTAGCGTCGGTGACCAGGGCAGAAGGAGGATGCGATGATACTGGTCCTGTTCGGCGCCACCGGCTAGTTCGTGCTCGGCGCGACTGCGGGTGCGGATGGGGCTGATCGTGGCGATGCCGGGGCGGCCGAGCCGGACGGCACGAAGCTGCTCGACGCGGTGCCAGCGCTGTTCGCCGCGGCCGAGCGGCACGGCCTGCGGATCGCAGTGGTCGGCGGTGCCGGCAGCCTGAGGGTCGCCGGTGGCGGCCCGAGGTTGATCGACACCCCGGAATTCCCGGACGAGTTCAAGCCGGAGGCGGGCGCGCACGCGGAGGTGCTCGCGGCGCTCCAGGAGGCGTCCGCCGGGGTGGACTGGTTCTACGTCAGCCCAGCGGCGAACTTCGGTGCCCACGCCCAGGGCGGGCGGACCGGGGCCTACCGTCTCGGCCGCGACGTGCTGGTGACCGATGCCCGGACGGCAACTCCTCGACCAGCGGCGAGGACTACGCGATCGCGTTCGTCGACGAGCTGGAGCGGCCCGCGCACCGGCGGCAGCGCTTCACGGTCGGCTGCTGAGCAGCCCGAGGCCGGTGATGCCACTCACAGAAGGCCGGTCCCGAAATATTTGAAGAATCAATAATGTTGAGTTGGGAGAGGCTCGCGCCGTGCGGTGCGAGCCCCCGATTACCCGACGGCTCCAGGAGTTAGTTCATGACCGCGATCGACCAGGCCGAGCAGTTGGTGCTCGGCGCGGACGCCCAGGATCTGCTGTTCCGCGACGCCCGCACAGCCAACAGCTTCAGCAACGAGCCCGTCACCGACGAGCAGGTCCAGGCAATCTATGACCTGGTCAAGTGGGCCCCGACGTCGATGAACCAGCAGCCGCTTCGGATCGTGCTGGTGCGAACCGAGGAGGGCCGGCAGCGGCTGCTGCCGCACCTGATGGAGGGCAACCGGGCCAAGACCGAGAAGGCCCCGCTGGTGGCGATCCTGGCCGCTGACACCGACTTCCACGAGAACCTGCCGCGGGTGTTCCCGCACGCGGAAGGCGTGAAGGACATGTTCGCGGCCAACGACGAGCTCCGCCTGAACCACGCGAAGCTCAACGCGAGCTTGCAGATCGCCTACTTCATCCTCGGCGTGCGCGCCGCTGGGCTGGCCGCGGGCCCGATGAGCGGGTTCGACGCGGCCGGGATCAACGCGGAGTTCTTCCCGGAGGGCAAGCAGCAGTCGCTGGTGGTCGTGAACATCGGCAAGCCGGGCGAGAACCCCTGGTTCGACCGACTGCCGCGCCTGGACTACGACGAGGTCGTCACAACCGTCTGAAATCAGCGGTCCGATTTCCATTGAAATCGCGGAACCGCGAAGCAGCGAGCGGCCCCGGTCCGAAGTGGACCAGGGCCGCTGGTGATTCGTGGCAGTTGGACCTCGTCGGTCAGGCGCGGCCGTCGAAGAGGCTGGTGACGGAGCCGTCCTCGAAGACCTGGTGGATGGCCTCCGCGACCAGCGGGGCGATCGACAGGACCGTGAGGTTCGGGAACCGGCGCTCCTCCGGGATCGGCAGCGTGTTGGTCAGCACGACCTCCTTCGCGCCGCAGGACGACAGCCGCTCCACCGCCGGGCCGGACAGCACGGCGTGGGTGGCGGCGATGATGACGTCCTTCGCACCGGCCGCCAGCAGTTGCTCGGTGGCCTTGGTGATGGTGCCGCCGGTGTCGATCATGTCGTCGACCAGCACGCACAGCCGACCTTCGACGTCACCGACGACGCGGTTGGCGACCACCTGGTTGGGCTTGCTGGGGTCGCGGGTCTTGTGGATGAACGCCAGCGGCGTGCCGCCGAGGTCGTCGGCCCACTTCTCCGCCACCCGGACCCGGCCGGAGTCGGGGGAGACCACGGTGATCTGCTCGCCCGCGTAGGTGTCGCGGATGTAGCTGGCCAGCAGTTTCTGGGCCATCAGGTGGTCCACCGGGCCGTCGAAGAAGCCCTGGATCTGGTCGGTGTGCAGGTCCACCGCCATGATCCGGTCCGCGCCGGCGGTCTTGAACAGGTCGGCCATCAGCCGCGCCGAGATCGGCTCGCGACCCTTGTGCTTCTTGTCCTGGCGCGCGTAGCCGTAGAACGGCATGACCACGGTGATGCGCTTGGCGCTGGCGCGCTTGAGCGCGTCCACCATGATCAGCTGTTCCATGATGGCGTCGTTGAGCGGGTTGCAGTGCGACTGGATGACGAAGGCGTCGCAGCCGCGCACCGACTCGTCGTAGCGCACGAAGATCTCGCCGTTGGCGAACTTGTAGGCAGCCTGGGGCGTGACCGTTACGTCGAGCTGCTTGGCCACCTCCTCGGCAAGTTCCGGGTGACTGCTACCGGAGAAGAGCTTGAGGCTCTTCTTCGGGGTCGCAGACATGGCACTCACGGTCATCGTCCCTCCCCGTAAGACGTCCGTCACTGGGCGTCGTTCGTCGGATTGGTGGTTGGTACTTTCGACAAAGCCTGTTGCGCGGCCTGGTCTGCGGCGGTGCCGGGGCGGCGTCTGGCGACCCAGCCTTCGATGTTGCGTTGCTGCCCGCGGGCGACCGCCATCGCGCCTGGCGGGACATCCTGGATGATCACGGAACCGGCGGCGGTGTAGGCGCCGTCACCGACCTCGACTGGGGCGACGAACATGTTGTCCGCGCCGGTCCTGGCGTGTGATCCGATCACGGTGTGGTGCTTGGCCACCCCGTCGTAGTTGACGAAGACGGTGGCGGCGCCGATGTTGCTCTGCTCGCCGATCGTCGCGTCGCCCACGTAGCTCAGGTGCGGCACCTTGCTGCCGTCGCCGATCGCGGCGTTCTTGGTCTCGACGAAGGTGCCGATCTTGCCCTTCGTGCCGAGCCGCGTGCCGGGGCGCAGGAAGGCGAACGGCCCGACATTGGCGTCCGGCCCGATCTCGGCGCCCTCGCCGTGGGTGCGCACCACGGAGGCGCCGGGGTGGATCACGCAACCGGTGAGCGTGGTGTCGGGGCCGACGATCGCGCCCTCGCCGACGGTGGTGCCGCCGCGCAGCTGCACGCCCGGCTCCAGCAGGACGTCGCGCTCCAGCACCACGTCGCAGTCCAGCCACACCGAGTTCGGGTCGGTGATCGTGACGCCCGCGCGCATCCAGCGCAGCAGCAGCCTGCGGTTGAGCTCGGCGCCGAGGCGGGCCAGCTGCACCCGGTCGTTGATGCCTTCCACCAGCCACGGGTCGGCGCAGACCAGGGCGCCGACCGGGCGGCCGTCGTCGCGCGCGATCGACAGGACGTCGGTCAGGTAGAGCTCGCCCTGGGCGTTGTCGGTGGACAGCCGCTTGAGCGCGTTGGTGAGGACTTCCGCGTCGAAGGCGTAGACCCCGGAGTTGATCTCGGTGATCGCCGCCTGCTCGGGTGTGGCGTCCTTCTGCTCGACGATGCCGGTCACCCGGCCGTCGGCGTCGCGCAGCATCCGGCCGTAACCGGTCGGCTCGTCGACCACCGCGGTCAGCACGGTGACGGCGTTGCCGGAGTCGTGGTGCTCGGCGAGCAGGCCGCGCAGTGTGTCGCTGTCGAGCAGCGGCACGTCACCGTAGCTGACCAGCACCGTGCCGGTGAGGCCGTCGGGCAGTTCGGAGAGTCCGCACGAGACAGCGTGCCCGGTGCCGAGCTGCTGTTCCTGCACCGCTGTGCCGATCGGGCGGTCGAGGGCGCCCGCCAGGCCTTTCAGGTGCTCGGTAACGGCGTCGCGGCCGTGCCCCAGCACGACCACCAGCGCATCGGGGTCGACACCGGCCGCAGCGCGCACGGCGTGTTCGACCAGGGGCCTGCCCGCGAGCCGGTGCAGCACCTTCGGCGTCACCGATCGCATCCTGGTGCCCTCGCCGGCGGCGAGCACGATCGTGCTGACGGATTCCGAAGACGCATCGCTGCGGGAGGAGGGCTGGGCGGTGTCGCCCTGGAGCATCAGCGCTCTCCCTTGATCTCTAGAAGCGGCTCGGCGGCGTCGATCAGCCGTCGCGCCGACAGTGCCTGTTGCGTCCAAGCGGGTGAAGGGTATCCGGCCCGCCGCCCCCTCGGCTCCGGTGCCCCTGCGCGCCTGTCCGGCGGATGTGATGGTACCGCCGACCGGCGGTATTCCGTGTGCGGAGTCAGCCCCCTAGCTGCGGCTTTGTGATCTTCCCTGCATTTTCGGAGCCCCTGCGGCGCTGCCCGCTGTGGCCGATCACACGCCTGGTGAACCACGGGATCTGACAAGGGCGGAGGGCCCTCCGGTCGACGATGCCGGGCAGAGGGACCCTTCATCGCCACTCGAAAGCGTCAGCGGGCGTCCGGGGGGATCCACACCGAGTGATCTTCGACGGGTGTGTCTGGCGCGTCGTTGGTCACGCCGGAGAACGCCCAGACGCGGTTGCCGCCGTCGCGCTTCGCCTGGTACATCGCGGCATCCGCGCGCGCCAGCACCTGCGAGGCCGATTCCTGCGGGCGCATCGCGACGACGCCGATCGACAGGGTCACGCCACGCGAGAGCTCGCCGGGCAGCCGGTCGACCGCCTCGGCGGTGCGCTGCAGCGCAGCCTCCGCGGCACTGAGGGTCGCGCCAGGTAGCAGCACGACGAACTCGTCACCGCCGTAGCGGGCCACGAAGTCATCGGTGCGCAGGGTGTCGCGCAGGGTCATCGCGACGGTGCGCAGCACGTCGTCGCCCTCCGCGTGTGAGCAGCGGTCGTTGACGCCCTTGAACCCGTCGAGGTCGACCAGCGCCACGGCCAGCGGCTGCGCATCGGGCGCGTTGAGCAGCGTCTCCAGTCGGTCGTCCAGCGCGCGGCGGTTCGACAGGCCGGTGAGCGGGTCCTGCAGGGCCTGCCGGGTGATCGCGTCGTGCTTGTGGATCAGCCGCGAGTTCTCCAACCTGGTGACCAAAGTGGACAGTCGGGTCTGGCGCATCGCCCACAGCTCGGTTTCCAGCTCCAGCGCGTAGTCCCGCAGCGCGTCGTGAGTGCCTCCGGTGCCGACTTCGATCAGCTGCGCGTACTCGCGGGCCAGCGAGATGCGCAGTGTCGGCTCTGACGTGTCGCTGGCCGTGTCCGCGCGGGTGTCCGACAGCACGCGCACCGCTTCTTCGCTGAGGTCCGCGCGGGTCAGGCAACGGGACAGCGCGATCGCGACGATGATCTTCTCCCGCGGGTGGATCGCCCGGTCCAGGGCGCGCAGCACCTCGAGTCGCTCGATGTGCTCCACGTGCGGCTGCGCCAGCGCGTGGGCCGCACCGAGCACCGGCACCTGCTCGGCGGCGGGGCGGTCGGACACGCGGGGGAACAGTGACTCGCGCCACGGGCCCTCCACCGCGACCGCGATCGCCGACGCGGTGGTGAACCGGGCGGTCGCCTCCTCATGTTGACCTATGCGCTCCAGCCGCAGCCCCCAGCCCAGCAGCATCCGGCACCGGTTGATCATGTGCACCGCGATCTCGTGCGGACCGCCGCTCTCCCGGATCCGCTGGTGGGCCCGGGTCATCACCTCGTCGGCCGTCTCGTAGACGCCGAGCTGGGTGAGCACCAGGCCGATGTCGATCAGGGAGGTGGCCAGCAAGCGCTCCCACGACCGGCGGCCCAACGTGCGGTCCGGGACCAGCTCGTCGTCGAGCATGGCCAGGCCGTGCGCGACCTCGGTGAGCGCGTTGTCCTCGCTGCCGCCGAGCAGCGCCCGCCGACTGCGCAGCGCGTGCGCATCGGCCAACAGGACGTCCAGTCCGTGCCGCCGGGTGTGCGTGAGGAGCTCGTCGAGCAGTGGGTCGGCGCTATCGACGAGGCCGGGCGTCACCAGCCGCATCGAGGCGCAGTGCCGCAGGAGTTGGCCGACGATGCGCGGTTCGCCGCGCCGCTGGGCCTCAGCGAGGAGGTTGTCGGCTTCGCGGATGGTGCTGCGCTGACTGGTGGTGTCGCTGTGCTGGCCGACTGCGTTGAGTTCGCGTGCGCGTCCTACCAGCCACGCGTCGGACACCTCGCTCAGCGTGGCCACCGGGTCATCGCGCACGGCGGTCGTGTCGTCGCGCAGCGGCGCACACCCCCTGTTCACCATTCCACCCCGGCCGCCCGCGCGGCGCGCTGCGCGATGTTGCCGGCCGCGCGCCGCATCGGACCTGGGAGGACCGCTCGCTCCGCCGCCAGGATTCGAACCTGGACCATCGGAACCAAAATCCGAGGTGCTGCCTTTACACCACGGCGGATCGGGTGCTGTTGGCCCGCAGTGCCGGCATGTGACTCCTGGCACCGCTGCCCGAGCTTACCGGCCCGGGGTGACAGGCGGTGGTACCCGGCAGACATCGTGGCATGCCCCGACTGACGGGTCGGCGTCGGGCTGGTTGGTTCGCGGGTTTCGCCGAGGGCTGGCACGTGTATGTGACGCACCGAGCTGTTGCCCGGTTGCTTTCAAGATCACCGCTGTTCGGGTGAACAAGGGCGATTCGGACACGCCCGGGCAGGTGCGACACGCCGCAATTTTGGCGCCGGGGGTGACGATTCGGCATCAAATAACTTACGCTTGCGTAGGTTACGGTTCCGTAGGGTGGAGGTGTTGCGGGGTCGTGAACCCAGCGCTGACCGCAGTTTTCCCACCTCCCCAACGCCATTCGAGGTATTGAGTATGACCGCAGCAACCGAGCGCGTTGCCTCTTCGGAGGCCCGCGCGGAGTCCGGGCCGAAGCCGCTGACCGCGGGCACCCGACCCTGGGTGGCGCAGCTGGCGGTGTACGTGTTCGTCCTGGTGCCGTTCCTCGCACTCGTGCTGGCGGTGCCGGCGGCCTGGGGTTGGGGCCTCGGCTGGGTCGACATCGGCTTGGCGCTGGTCTTCTACGTCGCGTCGGGACTCGGTGTGACGGTCGGTTTCCACCGGTACTTCACGCACGGCTCGTTCAAGGCCAAGCACGGCGTCAAGATCGCGCTGGCGATCTTCGGCATGATGGCCGTGCAGGGCCCGGCGATCACCTGGGTCGCCGACCACCGCCGGCACCACGCCTTCTCCGACCGCGAGGGCGACCCGCACTCGCCGTGGCGTTTCGGCAGCTCGCCCGCCGCGCTGGCGAAGGGCTTCTGGCATGCGCACATGGGTTGGCTGTTCGAGCGCGACCTGACCAACGAAGACCGCTTCGCGCCGGACCTGCACAACGACGAAGCACTGGTGAAGGTCAACCGGCTGTTCCCGCTGTGGACGGCCCTGAGCCTCGTGCTGCCCGGCGTGCTGGGCGGGCTGTTCACCTGGTCGCTGTGGGGCGCTTTCACCGCGTTCTTCTGGGCCGGTCTGGTCCGGGTGTCCGTCCTGCACCACGTGACCTGGTCGGTGAACTCGATCTGTCACATGATCGGCGAGCGGCCGTTTAAGAGCCGGGACAAGGCGGCGAACTTCTGGCCGCTGGCGATCCTGTCTTTCGGCGAATCGTGGCACAACCTGCACCACGCCGACCCGACCTGCGCCCGGCACGGCGTGCTGCGCGGGCAGATCGACATCTCGGCGCGAGTGATCTGGATCTTCGAGAAGCTCGGCTGGGCCTGGAATGTCCGCTGGTCCAACGAGAAGCGGCTGGCCCGGATCTCGGCCACCGAATACAAGGGCTGATCGCCCAGCTCCAGGAGTGCCCGCGCGGCGGTGGTCGCGTGGGCACTTTTCATCGGGCTTGCACATCGGTGTCGGCCCCGCACCTTAGGGGTTGTGCGAGTGGTATCACGGCGACGCGGGCGGACTGTGCCCGAACCGGAGGCGCGACCGAAGGGACGCACCGCACGGGTCAGGATGACGGGCAAGGAACGTCGGCAGCAGTTGCTGGACGTGGCCCGGGCGTTGTTCGCGGAGAAGGGTTTCGACGGTACGTCGATCGAGGAGATCGCGCACCGCGCCGGGGTGTCCAAGCCGGTCGTCTACGAGCACTTCGGCGGCAAGGAAGGCGTTTACGCGGTGGTGGTCGACCGCGAGATGCGCAACCTGCTGGACCTGGTCGTCTCGGCCCTGTCCGCGGGACATCCGCGGGAACTGCTGGAGCAAGCGGCGCGGGCGCTGCTGGACTACATCGACAACAACACCGACGGTTTCCGGGTGCTGGTGCGGGATTCGCCGGTGGCCAGCAACAGCGGCACGTTCTCCAGCCTGCTCAACGACATCGCGAGCCAGGTCGAGCACATCCTCGGTCTTCAGTTCAGCGCGCGGGGCTACGACTCGAAGCTCGCCCCGCTGTACAGCCAGGCGCTGGTGGGCATGGTGGCGCTTACCGGCCAGTGGTGGCTTGAGGCGCGCAAGCCGAAGAAGGAGGAGGTCGCCGCGCACCTGGTGAACCTCGCCTGGAACGGGCTGTCCCACCTGGAGCACAAACCCCGCCTCTCGACGAAGTGACCCGCACCGAGCCCCACCGACCCCGCCCAGACGCCCGGGTGCGCCCGTTCCGCCGCAATTTCAATGGAGATCGACGGTCCCGATTTCAATGGAACTCGCGGTTCAGGATGCCGTGATGCGGAGGACCTTGTCGTCGGTGCCGTTGGACGTGGTGATGTAAAGCGCCCCGTCGGGGCCTTGGCGGGCGGCTCGGAGCCGGCCGTGGGTGTCGTCGAGTTCGGACGGGATCTCGACCTGGTTGACCGAGCCGTCCGGCTGGACCCCGAACAGCAGCAGCTTGCTGCCCTTGAGCGCCGTGACCGCCAGCATCCCGTCGAAGCGCTTCCACTGCGGACCGGTCAGGAACGTCGCGGCGCAAACGGCTTCCGTTCGGTCTCCCGACGACCAGACCGCTTTGACGGCGTCCGGGAAGCGGCGCAGGTCGGTCATCGGCACCGACTCGTCGTAAGAGGATTCGGTGCCGCCGCGCGAGGGGTCCCAGCCGTAGTTCCCGCCCGGCCGCAGCAGGTTGATCTCGTCGTCGACGTCCGGCCCGTGCTCCGCTACGAACACCTGACCGCCGGGCCGCGGCGCGATGCCCTGCGGGTTGCGGTGGCCGTAGGTGTAGAGCAACCGCTCGCTCGGGTTCGGTGAGGCGATGAACGGGTTGTCGGGCAGGGGAGCGCCGGTGTCGATGTTCACCCGCAGCACCTTGCCGCCGAGCGAGCCGCGGTCCTGCGCGATCGCGGGCCGCGCCGTGTCCCCGGTGCTCACCAGCAGCGCGCCGTCTTCGGCCAGCGCCAGCCGACAGCCGGAGTGCCGTCCGCTGCTGTTCACCGGCAGCCCGACGAGCAGATTGCCGACCCGGTCCGCGCGCGAGCCGTCCTCGGACAGCCGCCAGGTGATCAGCCGGACGTCCACCGGCGTGCCGTTGCGCTGGTGCGTTTGGCAGGTGATGAACCGCCGGTTTACGGCGAACGACGGGTGCACCAGCAGACCCATCAGCCCGGCCTCACCTTCCGCGAGCATGTCGCCGAAGTCCGCCTGCACCGGCCGCACCAGCGCGCCCGGCCGATGATCGGCGAGCAGCGCGAACCTGCCGGGGCGCTGGCTGACCAGCGCGGTGCCGTCCGGCAGGAACCCGATGTCCCAGGGATGTTCCAGCCCGGCCGCGACGATCTCGACGCGCAGCGCCGACGGTGCCGGGGCCGCCGTGCTCGCCGGCGCGGGCCGATCGGTGCTGTCCGCGCTGCTGCACCCGATCAAGCTGCTGATCAAGGGCAGCAGCAAGGCGAACGCGGCGAACCGGCGCAGCAGCATGCGCACAGTGTGACATCGGACATGCGGTGACTTCGGGCCATCGCGTTCGTGTCGCACCCGGGTCGTAGTCTGGGACCCGATGCCCCTCCCGGTGTTGGCGTTGGTCCCGGGCAGGGGTGTGCCCGCATTCGCCATGTCTCGCTGCGAGGTAGCTCCATGAGCCAGGCCGGTCCCCTGCGCGGACTGCTCGAAATCGTGCTGCGCGATCCAGCCATCCGGCAGGTCGTGGCGGCGGCCGGGCGGCCGCGCCTGGTGTTGGAAGGCCCCCCGGCGGCCCGGTCGCTGACCGCGGGGGCGCTGGCCGCCGAGGACGGGGCCGGACGCCCGGTGCTGCTGGTTACCGCCACCGGCCGGGAAGCGGAGGAGGCCGCGGCGGCGCTGTCGGACCTGCTGGGTCCGGCCGGCATCGAGGTGTTCCCGTCCTGGGAAACCCTGCCGCACGAACGGCTTTCGCCCCGCGCCGACACTGTTGGCCGGCGGCTGTCGGTGCTGCGCCGCCTCGCGCACCCCGAGGAGTACGCGCACGGCGCCATCCAGGTGCTGGTGACGACGGTGCGCAGCCTGATCCAGCCGATCGCGCCCGGGTTGGGCGAGCTGGCCCCGGTGCGGCTCGCGGTCGGCACCGAACGCGACTTCCAGGAACTGGTCGAGCGGCTCGCGGAGTTGGCCTACGACCGCGTCGACATGGTCGAGAAGCGCGGCGAGTTCGCGGTGCGCGGCGGCATCGTCGATGTGTTCCCGCCGACCGAGGAGCACCCGCTGCGGGTGGAGTTCTGGGGCGACGAGGTCACCGAGATCCGCCCGTTCGCCGTCGCCGACCAGCGCTCGCTGCAGGACGCGCCGAGCACCGAGCTGTTCGCCCCGGCCTGCCGGGAGCTGCTGATCACCGAGCAGGTCGCCGAGCGCGCCGCGAAGCTCGCCGAGCAGCACCAGACCGACACCCACCTCGCAGAGATGCTGGAGAAGATCGCCTCGGGCGCGCCGGTCGAAGGCATGGAGGCGCTGATCCCGGCGCTGTGCGAAGGAGAGATGCGGCTGCTGACCGATCTTGCCCCGGCGGGCACGCACGTGCTGCTCGCCGACCCGGAGAAGATCCACGCGCGGGCCGCCGACCTGGTGCGCACCGGGCAGGAGTTCCTGGAGGCCTCCTGGATGGTCGCCGCCGACGGCGGCAAAGCACCCATCGACCTGGGCGCGTCGGCCTATCGCAGCCTGGCCGAGGTCGCCGAGCACACCGTCTCGATCGGCCTGCCGTGGTGGCCGCTGACGCAGCTGACCAGTGAGGAAAGCGAGGACGACGACGAGGTCATCCGGCTCGTCCTCAAGCCGGTGGACACCTACCACGGCGAGATCGAGCGCGCCTTCGCCGACCTGCGCGCGCACACCGCCGCGGGCGGCGCGGCGGTGCTGGTGGTGGCCGGTGCGGGCACCGCGCAGCGCGCCGTGCAGCAGCTGCGCGAAGCGGAGTTGCCCGCGCGGTTGGCCGAGGACGGGCTGGCGGCGGAGCCGGAATCCGGCGTGGTGACGGTGGTCCGCGGCGGCCTGGAGGACGGCTTCGCCGCGCCTGAGGTCGCACTGGTGGTGCTCACCGAGGCCGACCTGACCGGCGGCCGGGGCGGAACCTCCACAAAGGACATGCGCCGGATGCCGTCGCGGCGGCGCAACGCCGTCGACCCGCTGGCGCTGGGGACCGGCGACTTCGTGGTGCACGAGCAGCACGGCATCGGCCGGTACGTCGAGATGGTGCAGCGCACCGTAGGCGGCGCGACCCGCGAGTACCTGGTGCTGGAGTACGCGGCGAGCAAGCGCGGCCAGCCCGGCGACCGGCTGTTCGTGCCGACCGACCAGCTCGACGAGGTCACCCGCTACGTCGGCGGCGAGGCGCCGACGTTGAACAAGCTCGGCGGCTCGGACTGGAAGAACACCAAGGCCAAGGCCCGCAAGGCGGTCAAGGAGATCGCCGCTGAGCTGGTGCAGCTGTACGCGGCCCGGCAGTCCTCGCCCGGGCACGCCTTCGGCGCGGACACCCCGTGGCAGAGGGAGCTGGAGGACGCCTTCCCCTACACCGAGACCGGCGACCAGCTGGCCGCCATCGACGAGGTGAAAGCCGACATGCAGCGCCCGGTGCCGATGGACCGGGTGATCTGCGGCGACGTCGGCTACGGCAAGACCGAGATCGCGGTGCGCGCGGCGTTCAAGGCGGCGCAGGACGGCAAGCAGGTCGCCGTGCTGGTGCCGACCACGCTGCTCGCCCAGCAGCACTTGAACACCTTCACCGACCGGATGCGGTCGTTCCCGGTGACCGTGAAGGGGCTGTCCCGGTTCACCGACCAGATGGAGTCCGAGGAGACCATCCGGGGCCTGGCCGACGGCTCGGTCGACATCGTGATCGGCACGCACCGGCTGTTGCAGACCGGGATCCGGTACAAGGACCTGGGCCTGGTGGTCGTCGATGAGGAGCAGCGCTTCGGCGTCGAGCACAAGGAGCACATCAAGGCCCTGCGCACGCACGTGGACGTGCTGACGATGTCCGCGACGCCCATCCCGCGGACGCTGGAGATGAGCATGGCCGGCATCCGGGAGATGTCGACGATCCTCACCCCGCCGGAGGAGCGGCACCCCATCCTGACCTACGTCGGCGCGTACGACCAGAAGCAGGTCGCCGCCGCGATCCGGCGCGAGCTGCTACGCGACGGTCAGGCGTTCTTCGTGCACAACCGGGTGCACGACATCGAGAAGGTCGCACGCCAGCTGCGGGAACTGGTGCCGGAGGCGCGGATCGTCACCGCGCACGGGCAGATGAATGAGGACCGGCTGGAGAAGATCATCCAGGGCTTCTGGGAGCGGGAGCACGACGTGCTGGTGTGCACCACGATCGTCGAGACCGGGTTGGACATCTCCAACGCCAACACGCTGATCGTGGATCGCTGCGATCTGCTCGGCCTCGCCCAGCTGCACCAGCTGCGCGGTCGCGTCGGGCGGGCCCGCGAGCGCGGCTACGCCTATTTCCTCTACCCGCCGGAGAAGCCGCTGACCGACACGGCGCACGACCGGCTGGCGACCATCGCGCAGAACTCCGAGCTCGGCGCGGGCATGGCGGTCGCGATGAAGGACCTGGAGATCCGCGGCGCGGGCAACATTCTCGGCGCCGAGCAGTCTGGGCATATCGCGGGCGTCGGCTTCGACCTGTACGTGCGGTTGGTCGGCGAGGCGGTGGACGCGTTCCGGCGGCACGCGGGCGCGGAGCCGGGGGAGACCGAGGAGGAGCTCACCGAGGTCCGGGTCGACCTGCCCATCGACGCGCACATCCCGCACGACTACGTGCCGGGGGAGCGGCTGCGGCTGGAGGCATACCGCAAACTCGCGGCGGCCGTCGACGTCGAGGCGCTGGACGCGGTGCGCGCCGAGCTCGTCGACCGCTACGGGCCGTTGCCGGAGCCGGTGGAGCGGCTGCTGAAGGTGGCCCGCTTCCGGCAGGCCTGCCGGGAGCACGGGGTCAGCGAGGTGACGTTGCAGGGCGCTTCGCTGCGGGCGGCGCCGCTGGAGCTGCCGGACTCGAAGCAGGTCCGGCTCAAGCGGCTGTACCCGAAGGCGGTGTACAAGCCCGCGGTCCGCACGGTGTCGGTGCCGCGCCCGACGGAAGGCGCGGCAGGAGGCCGGATGGGCGCTCCGCCGCTGCGCGACGAGGCGCTGCTGGACTGGTGCTCCAAGTTCCTGGAGGACCTCACCACCGCTCCCGCCCCGGTCGTGTGAACCCGAATGCTTGTTTCCAGACGCGTTTTGCTTCGTGGTGCGGGTGGTGGACCTCAGACGCCGCCTGGTCTGCGGGATCCCCGATTTGTGTATGACCAATACACGGCTTCGGTGCTGTCTTGGCCAGGCGACGTCTATAGAACCCGCGGCGGTGCGAGCTGAGAGGGTGGGCTAAGCGGCTGCGCCGCTTCAAAGGCAAAGAGCACCACCGGTGAGGCCAGCCGGGAGGTCGTGCTTCTGAGTTGCCGAGATACCGCCCCGGCGTGACCGTTGATCCGGCTTCGCAGTGCGTGACGAGGAGGCGGGGACCATGACCAGGAAGGCCTCGGAACCCGAAAAGACGGGCATACCGCAGTCACCCGCCGCGTTCGCCGCCGAGCACTCGGCCCGCACCGACTTCGTGATCTTCGGAGTCACCGCCGCGATTACGATCTTCTTCGTCTGCTGGGGCGTGTTCTCCACCGATTCGCTGGCGCGGATCTCGTCCGCCGCGCTGTCCTGGCTGGTGACCAACATCGGCTGGGGTTTCGTGCTCGCCGCGACCGGGTTCGTGGTGTTCGCGCTGTGGCTGGCGATCAGCCGCTACGGCGCGATCCCGCTCGGGCAGGACGGCGAGCAGCCGGAATTCCGCACCGTGTCGTGGATCGCGATGATGTTCAGCGCCGGCATGGGCATCGGCCTGATGTTCTTCGGCGTCGCAGAACCGCTGGCGCACTTCGTCGAACCGCCACCCGGCACCGTGGAACCGCTGAGCGAGGCGGCGGTGGAGACCGCGATGGCGACGTCGCTGTTCCACTGGACGCTGCACCCGTGGTCCATCTACGCCGTCGTTGGGCTGTCCATCGCGTACTGCAGCTTCCGGCGCGGTCGCAAGCAGCTGATCAGCGCCGTGTTCACGTCGCTGATCGGCAAGCGAAGTGCGGAGGGCCCGATCGGCAAGCTGATCGACATACTTGCGCTGTTCGCGACGCTGTTCGGCTCGGCGGCCTCGCTGGGGCTGGGGACGCTGCAGATCCGCAGCGGCATGCAGTCGGCCCGCTGGATCAACGGGGTCGGCAACACGGTGCTCGTGCTGATCATCGTGGTGCTGACGATCTGCTTCATCTTCTCGGCCGTGTCGGGCGTGGCCAAGGGCATCCAGTGGCTGTCCAACATCAACATGGTGCTGGCCGCGCTGCTGGCGATCTTCGTGTTCGTGGTCGGCCCGACGGTGTTCATCCTCGACCTGCTGCCCACCTCGATTGGCGTCTACCTGCGAGAATTCGGCGAGATGGCCTCCCGCTCCGGCGCCACCGGCGGCGCCGCGATGAACGACTGGCTGTCCAGCTGGACGATCTTCTACTGGGCGTGGTGGATCTCGTGGACGCCGTTCGTCGGCATGTTCATCGCGCGGATCAGCCGGGGCCGCACGATCCGGCAGTTCGTCACCGGGGTGATCCTGGTGCCGAGCGCGGTGAGCCTGGTTTGGTTCGCGATCTTCGGCGGCAGCTCTATCCGGGTGCAGCAGGGCGGCGTCGACGTGTTCCGCAGCGGCGGCGAGGAGGCGCAGACCTTCCGGGTGCTGGAGACTCTGCCGCTGTCGGCGATCACCACGGTGCTGGTGATGGTCCTGGTCGCGATCTTCTTCGTCTCCGGCGCGGACGCGGCGTCGGTGGTGATGGGCACGCTGTCGCAGCGTGGTTCGATCGAGCCGAAGCGGTGGATGGTGGTGTTCTGGGGCGCGGCGACGGGTGCGGTGGCCGTGATCATGCTCATCGTCGGCGGGGAGAACGCGCTCAGCGGCATCCAGAACATGACCTTCCTGGCGTCGGCGCCGTTCGCGGTGGTGATGGTGCTGCTGTGCGTGGCGCTGATGAAGGACCTGCGCGAGGACCCGCTGATGCAGCGCGGCGAGAAGGGCGCGCAGGTGCTGGAGCAAGCGGTCATCGCCGGTACCGAACGCCACGGCGGGGAGTTCCAGCTGGAAGTCGGCCCGGCTGAAGAGGATTCTAAGCTGCACTGACATCCTCCACCGTGGATGGTTCCCTCGTTGCCCGCGTCGATCCACAGTGGATTCCTCGTTGGTATCTCCGGGTCGGCTGCTCGGGTGTGATCTGTCCGGAAGATCAGTTCGATCCGGTTCGGCAACCTCTGGCGCCGCAGTGCGTCTCTAGGGGTAAAGGCTCCCCTGTCGAGAGGTCCTACCGATGTCCATGCGCACCAAGCTGATTATGGCGACCAGCTCGATCGCGTTGTCCGCGCTGGCGCTGACCGGATGTGCCGCGGGCGCCCCGGCACCGGCCCCCGCCCCATCGGCCAGTGGCGCCGTCCAGTCTGGGGCCGTGTCGAACCTGACCTCCTCCGCCGCCGAGCCGGAAATCCGCGCCGGCGTGCACGGCAGCGAGGAGCGGGTCGTGTTCGACTTCAGCAAGCTGCCGAACGTGAGCGGGCTGAAGGTGATGAAGCATGAGCGCAACGAGACGGCGCCGGTCTGGGGCGGCTCCGGCGAGCCGGTCGAAGGCATGACCGGTAAGGCGTTCCTACACGTCTACGTGGAGATCGCCGACCAGGACCGCAGCACCGCCGGACCTGAGCAGTTCGGCCAGGAGCTGGCGCAGAGCGCGGTCGTCAACGACAACTCGCACGGCACCGGCGAGTTGACGATCGGGCTGACCGAGGGCGTCGACTACGAGGTGCTGGTCGAAGGCGAGAAGGTGATCGTCAACATGGCTCAGGGTTCGTTGGGCCATTGAGCCGGACCGGTGTCGCGGGCGTCGACTTGGGACGGTGCCGAGGCTTCACCGGAACGTGGCTTCATGAGAGGGTGCCCGCTGTGAGGTTCCGCATGCCGCGCCACGGGCGCCTTCTCGCATCGATCGCCGCAGCCGGACTGCTGCTCACCGGTTGCGGCGCCGGCCCCAGCCAGGTCGGCGCGGCCGCCATCGTAGGCGACAAAAGCATTCCGGTCTCCGACGTCCAGTCCTGGTTCGGCGAGGTGCTCGCGAAGGAACCGGGCCTCAGGGCGAAGTGGCAGCAGCAGGGACAGCTCGACGACCTCGGTAGGCGACTGGCCTCGCAGCTGGTCCTGCAGGAGCTGGTCGCGCAGGCGGCCCGAGACGAGGGGCTGACCGTCACCGACCAGCAGGTCGCCGACCTGATCAACCAGATAGGCGGGCCGCAGACGGCGGCCGGGGGTGGGATCTACACCCCGGAGGGCCTCCCCGACGTGGTCAGAACCTACCTGCTGGAAACGGAACTCGGGCGCAAGTACGTCGACCGGCTGGCGATTACCTTCGACTACAGCCGGGCGAGCACGCGCGGCGAGGCGGAGGAGAAGGCCAAGCGCATGGCGCAGGGCCCGACGGAGGCCGCCGCGCTCGTCCAGGAAGATGCCAAGGCTGGCGTTCTGGCGGTGCTCGACCAAAAGCTGCGCGCCAGCGACGATCCGAAGCTCGCGCCGTTGTTCGGCGCACAGCCCGGCACGGTGCTGGCCTTCGAGCCGGAAACGAACTCCGGCCAGTGGTTGATCGCGCGGATCAAGGAGCGCCGCACCGATGCGCCCCCGACGGCATCCTCTGGTGGGATGGGCGACCAGATGCTGCAAAGCCTCGGCAGCGGCCTGCTCGGCATCACCGCGGACCGCGTCGGGGTGCGGCTCAGCCCGCGCTACGGCGTCTGGGACCGGGTGAACCTGGTGGCGGTCCCGAGCGAGGGCGAAACCGCGGGCTTCCGCTTGTCGGCACCGGCGGCCTCCGGCTGACCGGCGAGCCCGCAGTTTCAATTGAAACTGCGGCCGGGGTGACCGACGACTCTGCGCCCGGGCCCACGGCGGGCGTTGCGGGTTGGGACAATCGCAACATGAGCGAGGTCCGGGTGCAGGAAGGTTCCGCGGTCGTCGTGGTCGATGACCGGCTTGGCGACGTTGTACCGGCCGGGGCGCTGCCGCTGCTGCGCAGCGCTGCCGCCGTCTACGCCGAACCCGGCCTCGCGCCCGCTACGCGCGCCGCGCTCGGGGCCCCTGCGCCGCCTGCGGCGGCAGATCTGCTGGCGCAGGCTGCTCGGGAACCCGTCGTGCTGATCGTCGGCGAACTCGGCTTGGTCGACGCCGACGCGCTCCGCGCCGCGGGTGCGCAGCTGATCGCCGCCCCGGCGCCAGCCGGGATCGAGCTGCTCGACGCGGTGACGGTGATGGACCGGCTGCGTTCGCCCGGCGGCTGCCCATGGGACGCCGAGCAGGACCACGACACGCTGCGCAAGTACCTCGTCGAGGAGACCTACGAGCTGCTCGACGCGATCGAGCACCGCGACCGGGAGGCGCTGCGCGAGGAGTTGGGGGACGTGCTGCTGCAGGTCCTGTTCCACGCGCGGGTCGCGACGGAGGATCCGGCCGATCCCTTCGACATCGACGCGGTCGCCGCGGGCCTCGTCAGCAAGCTCGTGTCGCGGCACCCGCACGTCTTCGCCGACGGACCGGCGCTGCTGGACGCCGAGTCGCAGCACGCCCGCTGGGAGGAGCTGAAGCAGCAGGAGAAGCAACGTGAGTCCATTGTGGATGGTGTCGCGCTGGGGCAGCCGGCGGTGGCCCTGGCCGCCAAGCTGGTGCAGCGCGCGAAACGCGCCGGGATTCCGGCGGACGCGATGCCGCGAGGCGAAACCCCTGGTGAGGTGCTGTTCGACACCGCCGCGCAGGCGAAACTGGCCGGTCACGACCCGGAGGACCAGCTGCGCGCGGTCGCGCTGGCATTCGCCGAGCGTGTCCGTTCGGCCGAGCGGCGGGCCCGCGAGTCCGGCCGCGAGCCGGCGGAGCTTTCGGCGGCCGACTGGCGCGAGCTGCTGTCCGATTTGCCGGACCCAGCGGGTGCGCGTTCGGAGTAGTGGCGCACACTGGTCGCGGGCATCGGCTGACGAAATACGTCTCGCGGCGATATTCCTCCATGGGGGCACGCTCAATTTCTCCATGGGCACGCTCTGCTGAAATCGGCGCCCCGGTGCATCCGGGGTGTAGTAGGGAGGATGCTCTTGCCGCGTCGGTTATGGCTGCTGTTGGCCCCGGTGCTCACGTTGCTGGCTTCTTGCGCACCCCCAGTCTCGTCGTCGCGAGGAAGCACCGAGTTCACGCCGCCGCCGGCGGTCGCGCCGCCCGACCCCGGCGTCGCCCCGCCAATGGTGGAGTTGCTCGCCCCGGGCGGCCCGCCGATACCGCCGAGCGCCCGGCCGCAGCGGCAGCTCGCCGGCTGGGCCGAGTCGATGGCCGACGAGCTCAACATTCCGCGCGCCGCGCTCCAGGCCTACGGCTACGCGCAGCAGGCCATCGAGGCGAAGTCGCCGACCTGCGGGCTCAGCTGGTCGTTGCTCGCGGGGATCGGCGCCGTGGAATCCAGCCACGGCCGGTTCGGCGGGGCGCGGCTGGACGAGACCGGGCGGCCGAGCAAGCCGATCATCGGGCTACCCCTGGACGGCAGCTCCGGGGTCAAGCGCATTCCGGACACCGACGACGGCGAGTTCGACGGCGACACGGTGTGGGACCGCGCGGTGGGGCCGCTGCAGTTCATCCCGAGCACCTGGCGCGACTGGGCGATCGACGCCGACGGCGACGGGGTCCGGGATCCGCAGGACATCGACGATGCCGCCCTGGCAGCGGGCAACTACCTGTGCAGCGTGGGCGGTGACCTCAACGATCCCGAGCGGTTCTGGGCCGCGCTGCTGACCTACAACGAGAGCCGCAGCTACGGCCAGAAAGTCCTGGACTACGCCGACTACTACGGCAAGGCCAGCCGCGCCCTCCCGGTCGAAGACTGACGATCGGAATTCCAGACGCGTTTCTCGTGGCAGTGCGCCGGCTGTGCCTCGCGAGCGTTGCAGCCGCCGTCTTGCCCAGCGGGTCGGTCCGCGATTCTAAACGGAAATCAGAGCCGTGATTTCCATTGAGCTCTTCTGATCCGGATTGATCGGCAGCCGAGATGCTGGAAGGCGGTTGCTCGAGGCTGCCGCACGCGGCGCAGCCGCCTTGGTGCACCTTCGCAACCGGCACCGCGGTGGGTTCTCGGCGGCCTTCTCGCGAGGCAGCCCGGGCGCGCCGGAGGACCGGAAGTTCCAATTGAAATGCGGCCGGTCCCCGGTGGCGGGGACCTGGCCGGCGGACCTTCGCGCTGCAGGAGCGATCGGGGGCGGTTGCTCTCGACTTGAGACAGCTGATCGGCCTCTGGAGGCAGGATCTACTAGCGAGTAGCCTGGGCGACGTGATCAAGAACACGTCCCCGGTGTCGGCCGCATTAGGGCGGCTCGTGGTCGCCGTTGCGCTGCTGGCCGCGATGGTCGTCGGGGTCGGGCTGGTCAGCGTGTTCGGCAAGCCCCCGACCGCGCCGGTGGCCGAGCCGCCATCCGAACAGGACGTGGCGCCCGCGGCGGTGGTACCCGGCTCGATGGCGCCGACGGTCGAGGAACCCATCCCGCAGCCCCGGCCCGGCGCGGACCCAGTGCGGGAATGGGCCGACGAGGTGTCAGTGGTGGTGGACATCCCGGCCCGCGCCATCGTCTCCTACGTCAATGCGGACCTGGCAATGCGCCGGCACCAGCCAGACTGCAAGGTCTCCTGGGCGACGCTGGCGGGCCTCGGCCGCATCGAGTCCAACCACGGCCGCTTCGCCGGGCGGCTGCTGCGCGAGGACGCCCGGCCGTCCAGCCCGATCATCGGGGTGCCGCTCAACGGCGCGCCGGGGATCCGGGTCATCCCGGACACCGACGGCGGCGCGCTCGACGGCGACGTCGTGCACGACCGCGCGGTGGGGCCGATGCAGTTCATCCCATCGACCTGGCGGAAGTGGGCGACTGACGGCAACGGCGACGGGACCGGCGATCCGCAGAACCTGGACGACGCCGCGATGGCCGCGGCTCGTTACCTATGCGCGGGCGGCCGGGACATGACCACCGGTGCGGGCTGGTGGTCGGGAGTCATGTCGTACAACAACTCGGTGGAGTACGGCCAGAAGGTGTTCGCCCTGGCCGAGTCCTACGCCGAAGCGGGCAACCGCCGCCGCTGACCGGGGGCGAAAGCTGATTTCGCGCGCCGGAGGGCGACGGCGCGCGATTTCCGCAACCCGTGGTTCCCGCGACACAGGGCAGTGCGGGGGTCAGATGTCGCGGGTGGCGATGTGGGCGTTGATCTCGCCCAGCGCTTCTTGGTACGCGGGCACCGGATGCATCGTCGCGGCCAGCCTGATCTGGGCGCGCGCCTCGTTCAAGCGGCCCAGGCGCTGCAGGGTGCGGCCCAGCACCAGGCGCGCGTAGTGGTCCGACGGGTCGAACTCCAGTACGCGCAGGAACGCCCGCTCGGCTCGGCGCAGCTGGGCCGAGAAGTAGTAAGCCCGCCCGAGCAGCAGTTGCACGCTCGGCTTGTCGGCGGCGATGTCGAGGACGGGTTCTAAGACGCGGATGGCTTCCAGGGGGCGGCGCTGCGCGAGCAGTTCTTCTGCCCGGCGGAACGCTTCGACGGTGCCTTCGGTCGTCATGGCGTGGACAACGTTACGTGCCGATCGGCTGTTCCGAGACGTCCGTCCGGATGGTCTTCCGGCTGGTGTCCGTGATGCGAATACCGGCCGAACGCCGGGCTTGTCGACCGGGGTCGAAAACCCGCGAGCCCGTCGGCAGCGCGCGAGCCTGCGTCGGCGGCCTCACCGGCCCCGTTAGGCTCGTAGTCGGTCGTCGGGCGTTCGGCCGGTTCGCCGCGCGCGGGAACGCCGGGGCGGCCCGCTTCGTCCATAGTTCAAAGGCTGGTTAGGAGCACACGTGGCGATCATCGAGCAGGTCGGAGCCCGCGAGATCCTCGACTCGCGCGGGAACCCCACCGTCGAGGTCGAAGTGGCATTGGAGGACGGCACGCTCAGCCGCGCTGCGGTCCCCTCGGGGGCCTCGACCGGCGAGCATGAGGCCGTCGAGCTGCGCGACGGTGACGCCGCCCGCTACGGCGGCAAGGGTGTCGAGAACGCGGTCGCGGCGGTATTGGACGAGATCGGCCCGGAACTGACCGGGTTGGACGCCACCGAGCAGCGCGTCGTCGACCAGAGGCTGGTCGACCTGGACGGCACGCCGGACAAGTCCCGGTTGGGCGCCAACGCCATCCTCGGCGTCTCGCTGGCGGTCGCCAAGGCCGCCGCGGAGACCTCCGGACTGGAGCTTTTCCGCTACGTCGGCGGACCGAACGCGCACGTGCTGCCGGTGCCGATGATGAACATCCTCAACGGCGGCGCGCACGCCGACACCGGCGTCGACATCCAGGAGTTCATGATCGCGCCGATCGGCGCGGACACCTTCACCGAGGCGCTGCGCTGGGGCACTGAGACCTACCACGCGCTGAAGTCGGTGCTCAAGGCCAAGGGTCTGGCCACCGGCCTTGGCGACGAGGGCGGGTTCGCCCCGGACCTGCCGAACAACCGCGAGGCACTGGACCTGATCGCCTCGGCGGTGGAGAAGGCCGGCTACAAGTTGGGCCGCGACATCGTGCTGGCGCTGGACGTCGCCGCGACCGAGTTCTTCTCCGAGGGCACCTACAACTTCGAGGGCTCCAAGCGCACCGCCGAGCAGATGGCGGCCTACTACCAGGAACTGCTCGGCGCCTATCCGCTGGTGTCCATCGAGGACCCGCTGGCCGAGGACGACTGGGACGGCTGGACCAGCCTGACCGAGCAGGTCGGCGGCCAGGTGCAGCTCGTCGGCGACGACCTGTTCGTCACCAACCCGGAGCGGTTGGAGGACGGCATCAGCCGGGGCGCGGCCAACGCGCTGCTGGTCAAGGTCAACCAGATCGGCACGCTGTCGGAGACCCTGGACGCGGTCAGCCTGGCCACCTCGTGCGGCTACAAGAGCATGATGAGCCACCGCTCCGGCGAGACCGAGGACACCACGATTGCCGACCTGGCGGTGGCCACCGGCTGCGGCCAGATCAAGACCGGTGCCCCGGCCCGCAGCGAGCGCGTCGCCAAGTACAACCAGCTGCTGCGCATCGAGGAGGGCCTCGGTGACGCCGCCCGCTACGCGGGCGAGCTGGCCTTCCCACGGTTCACGCCGGAGAGCTGAGCCATGCCGGTCGGGCGCGCATCGGATCCACAGCGGCGCAACCGCCGGGGCGAGTCCCCGGCGGAGCGCCGTGGTGAGCGCGTCCGCCGGGACGGGACCAGGACCTCGAGCCGGAGACCGGGTCGGCAAGCGTCGACCCGGTCCCGCCCGCGGTCCAGCACGGGGGGAGCGTTCAAGCTCTCCTCGACCAGGCGGGCCGCAGGCCTGGCGATGCTGGTCTGCGTGATGGCGCTGAGCGTGTCGGTGCCGCTGCGCACCTACCTGAGCCAACGCGCCGAGCTGGCCCAGCAGGACCAGCAGCAAGCGGAGCTGACCCAGCAGGTCAGGGAGCTGGAACAGCGCAAGGCGGAACTCTCCGACCCAGCGCAGGTAGAAGCAGAAGCGCGGGCCAGGCTGGGCTACGTGCGTCCGGGCGAGACGCCCTACATCGTGGAGTTGCCGACCGAACCGGCCGCGCCGCCGCCCCCGGTCGCCCCCGCCGAAGACGGCGTGCCGTGGTACGAACAGCTCTGGAATTCGGTGATGGGAAAGGGATCTTGACGGTGAACTCGGGCGTGCCGACGATCAGCGATGCGGATCGGGAATGCATCCGCCGGCAGCTAGGTCGGCCACCGCGCGGCCTGCACGCGATCGCGGCGCGGGACGCGGCCGGAGAACCCACGGTGGTCCAGACCTGGCCGCGGCTGGAGGACGGCACCCCCTTCCCGACGCTGTACTACTTGACCGCCCCGCAGTTGGTGGCGCACGCTTCCACCTTCGAGGCGGAGAGCCTGATGCGGGAAATGGCCGAGCGCCTGACCACCGACCCGGAGCTCGCGGAGCGCTACCGCCACGCGCACGAGTCCTACCTCGCGGAACGCGACGCGCTCGAATCGTTGGGCACCCAGGTCAGCGCCGGCGGCATGCCGGACCGGGTCAAGTGCCTCCACGTGCACATCGCCCACGCCCTGGCCAAGGGGCCTGGAGTCAACCCGTTCGGCGACGAGGCGATCGACCTGATCGCCGAACGCTGGCCCGAGCACCGCTACCTGCTCAACCGCTGACCCGCTCCGTGACGGCGCGATTTCCATGGAAATCAGACTTTCGATTTCCATGGAAATCGTGTCAGCGCGTCGCAGCGATGCGACCGAGGAGGGCGCGAGCGCCCGGGATCGGCGTCGCAGCGAAGGTGCGGCCAGCACGGAAGGTGCGGCCAGCGGCAGCGAGCCGCGTAGCGGCGAACGACTCCGCGACGTGCGTCGGCGCGAAGCGCGGCAGCAGCGACGCCCGGAGCGTCAGCGACAGGAGCTCTGCGAGGCGCGCGCCCGTTCGGGCGGGGGCGTCGAGCTCCGCGAGGACGGCGTCCGGAGTGGACGGTTGTTTGTCCAGTGCGCGCAACAGGTCCAGCGCTGTGACGTTGCCGAGCCTTCGCCGATCAGGTGGCCGAGCGCGCCCGCGTACTCGATCTCGGCCGACGCGTTGGATTTGTTGCCCAGCCTGTCCTTCAACGGCTGGAGCCGGATCTCGTTTCGGCTGCCGTCGGGCAGTACCCGCGGCACCAGGAAGCAGCTCAGCCCGCCGGATGTCTGAGCCAGGGTCAGGAACAGGTCGTTCATCGGCGCCGAGGTGAACCACTTGTGGCCGACGATCCGGTAGGTGCCGTCGGCGAGCGGTTCGGTGGTGGTGTTGGCCCGCACGTCGCGCCAGTCGGACGGGTGACGTGCCCGCTCGCCATCCGGCGTTCCTCGAACCGGTGGTGTATCCAAGGAGCCATCTCGGTTTTTCCGGTGATGTTGGTCTGGGGATGGAAGCTAGTGACGGCTCGCAACAAGCGCCGCGGCAAGCACGAGTGGAAAACGACACCGCGGCTCCGCGCGGCGGCTCGGCGAAAGGCGCGCAAGTGGGTCGCCGTGACCGCGATGGCTCCGGTGCTGCTGCTGCCGACGACGCTGGCGGCGTCGAGTTCGTTCCTGACCGATCCGCGGCAGCCGGTCGGCGAGGAGCCCGATCCGCGCGAACTCGGCGTCAGCGGGAACCTCCCGCAGGTACCGCTGCTCAGCCTCGAGGTGCTGGCTCGGGCGGCCGATCCACGGCAGCTCGCCACCGGCGCGGGGCCGCAGGTGGAACTGCCGACCGGGTCGCTGGGCATCCCGGGAGAGCTGCTGGACGCTTACGTCCGCGCCGCGAACCAGGTGGATCGCGGTGGGCAGCGCTGCGGTTTGCCCTGGTCGGTGCTGGCCTCGATCGGCCGGATCGAGTCCGGCCACGCCCGCTCCGGCAGCGTCGACGTGCTCGGCACGACGGTGCGGGCGATCCTCGGCCCACGGCTGTCCGGCGACCCGGGCCTCGCGGCGATCCCGGACACCGACGCGGGCCGCTACGACGGCGACCCGGTGTGGGACAGGGCGGTCGGGCCCATGCAGTTCATCCCGTCGACCTGGCAGAAGTACGCCGTCGATGGCAACGACGATGGGGTCGCGAGCCCGCACAACATTTACGACGCCAGCCTCGCGGCTGCGCGGTACCTGTGCAGCGGCGACGACTTGCGCAGCCCGCAGAACCTCGCGGCGGCGGTGTTCCGCTACAACCACTCCGACAGCTACGTGCGGACGGTGCTGATCTGGGCGGCCGCATACGCCAACGGTGTCACGCCGACGCCTTCCGAGCTGGCGCCGGAGGTCGGCGACGTGCTCGAAGGCGAGCGCCTGCCGGACGGCCCGCAGGTCCTGGCAATGGTTCCGCCTGCGCCTCCAGCGCCGACCGGAGCGCCTGCGCCGCAGCCCACCCCGGCCACGCCCGCCCCGACCGGCCCGCCGCCCGATACGACGCCCCACCCGGCGGAGCAGTCGCCGACGACCGGAGTCCCGCCGCTTGAGATCCCGGAACCGTCCCCGCCGGATCTCACCCCACCGGAATCGGCCACCCCGCCTGCCGTGCCGCCGAGCGCTGCACCGCCTGGTGCACCGGCTGGGGTTGCACCTCCCACGACCCCGCCTGGCGCGCCGCCGAGCGCTGCACCGCCTGATGCACCGGCTGGGGTTGCACCGCCCACGACTCAACCTGACACCCCGCCGTACCCGACGCCGTCGGGTACACCACCGGGTACGATCCCGCCTCCAGCGCCGTCGCCCGGGACTCCGGAGAATCCGGCGCCGCCGATGTCCGCGCCGGGCGGATCCGCACCGCCGGCCGGAAGCACCGTGCCATCACCGGAATCAACCACCCCGCCGAGCTCGGCGCAGGGCGAGCTGCCGAAGGCCTGCGACCCGGCCGTGCTCATCAGAGGTGAGTTCGCCTCGGAGCAGTCGCCAGCCACGACCCTCGACCCGGGGGTGAGCGACCCGCACACCGTGGTGCCCGGCCAGACCGTCTACGTCGAGTCCGGCACCCCGGGATCGCTTGAGCCTTGTGCTGTACCGAACGTTTGGGCACCACCTTCGTAATCTCAGTATCGTGCCAGCGAGAGTGCCAGTTCATTTTATTGAGTTTAAGAAGGCTCGATGGCGTATTCGGGACGGTGGATGGTATTGCCTTGACGTGTGAAAAGATTTGCGATAACGTGCGCTCATTCTGGATGTGAATCACTCTAAACCCAAGGGCTTAAGTGCGCAATAGTGTGCGCGAATCATTGCGCTGTGCTTTGATTTTACCTCTCGTGTCGTTGCTGTTCTGGCGTCGCAATCAGTCGCGCTCGCGTATCTGAATCCGCCGTCCAATCAGACTCGACCAGTTCCGGCAAATGCCGTGATCGCTCTGGGGCTGAACCCGTGGACGATGCCTGATGGGTGTCGGCCGGAGTGGATCAAAAGCCGAGTTGATCGTGCACGTGGGTGACGTTAACGGTGGTGGCGTCTTCGTTCGTCAAGTGGACGTCAGGTTCAACGGCCCACGAGGTGGCACTCTGGGAGGCTTTGGTTATTCATCGGCGGAGACGGCAGTCCGGCGAGGCTGTTCTTTAATCCTGGCGGCATTCCGCCGGGTCAAGTGTTTTCGCTGCTCCGGTAAACCGGCGGATTCCGATGGGTGGCGCTCATCCCATTTACCTCAACCAGTATTACGCCAGTGATGCTGGATGGCGTGCCCGCATATTGTGGAGGAGGGAACGAAACGGCAGGCGCCCACATCATCTCCGGCGCAACCCCAGGCTGATTTTCCTGGACGCGTGGCCACTCGGCGGCCACGCGTCCTTTGATTCGTGGTGGGGCCGTGGTTGCGGATGTCTGGCGGATTTTTCATCCTGGCATGTCGGAGTAGGCGGTAGTTTGGTGTGGGTGCGCAATGGGCGCTACCCGACGAACGAGGAGGACGCAGATGTCACGGGTCGCGGCGATCGACTGCGGGACGAATTCGATCCGCCTGCTGGTGGCCGACGTGACCGCGCACGACGACGGTCGGCGCGATCTGCGCGACGTCTACCGCGGGATGCGGATCGTCCGGCTCGGGCAGGGCGTGGACGCCACCGGGCGGCTTGCCGACGAGGCGCTGGAGCGCACCCAGGCGGCGCTGGCGGAATACGCCGCGATCGCCGTTGGCAAGGGGGTCGAGCGGGTCCGAATGGTGGCTACCTCGGCCACCCGGGACGCGTCCAACCGCGCGGATTTCTTTGCCATGGTCCGGGAGACATTGGGGGTTGACGCCGAGGTCATCACCGGTGACGAGGAGGCGCGGCTGTCGTTCACCGGCGCGGTCGGCGACCTCGACCCGGAGGACGGACCGTTCGTCGTCACCGACATCGGCGGCGGCTCCACCGAGCTAGTCGTGGGCACCTGGGACGGCGTGCGCGCCGACATCGCAGCCGCGTACTCCGCCGACGTCGGCTGCGTGCGGCTGACCGAGCGCTGCCTGCGCAGCGACCCGCCTACCGACGAGGAGGTCCGGGAGGCCGAGAAGGTGGCCCGGCAGACCCTCGACGACGCGTTCGCGGCGGTGGACTGTTCGGGCGCGCGCACCTGGGTCGGGGTGGCCGGCACGGTGACGACCTTGTCCGCAATCGCACAGCGACTGCCCGAATATGATCCGGCGGCAATTCATCTTTCCCATGTTTCCCAGATTCGAGTCGAACAGATTACCGACGATCTTCTTCGGATGACGCATGCCGAACGCGCCGCAATCGGCGCCATGCACCCGGGTCGAGTGGATGTGATCGGCGGCGGTGCGCTGGTCGTGAAGGTGCTGGCAGACGAATTGGCGGAGCGCGCAGGCATTTCCGCCATTACTGTCAGTGAGCACGACATACTGGACGGTATAGCACTGTCTATCAGCTAGTTCTCGGGATGTGGACGCCCGATACCACCTTTTGGGTGAATAGTAGACTTGAACGATTCAGAAAGTGACGGCTTTGTGACGGGGCATTGCTGTGAAATGGTTCTCACTTATGTTTACGCTCATCTGACGCGGCGGTGAATGATCCGCCGCGCGTGATGACCCCGGAAATCAACACCTGGGGCACGCGTGGAAGCGGGAGGACCTACATGCGAAAGGGACGCTTGGCCGCAATGGTCGCCGCCCCGCTGGCGGTGGCGATGATCGTCACCGGCTGCGGTGGAGGCGGCAGCGGCTCCGGAGACGACGGCATCGTTACCCTCGACTGGGGCGAGCCGGAGAACCCTCTGGTCCCGGCGAACACCACCGAGGAAAACGGTGGCTTCGTCATCAACGCCCTGTTCACCGGCCTGGTCGACTACCGGGCCAGTGATCTGAAGGTGGAGAACGCGGTCGCGGACTCGATCGAGTCCACCGACCACCAGAACTACACGATCAAGCTGAAGCCGGGCTGGACGTTCCACGACGGGACCCCGGTCAAGGCCAAGAACTTCGTGGACGCCTGGAACTACAACGCATACGGTCCGAACGGCCTCCAAGGCGCTAGCTTCTTCGAGCAGATCGACGGCTACGACCAGATGCAGTCCGAGGACCCGGACGGCAAGGACGGGCCGCAGCAGGCCCCGCCGCCGGCGGCCAAGGAGCTGTCCGGCCTCAAGGTCGTCGACGACAACACCTTCACCGTCAGGTTGAAGGCGCCGTTCACGATCTTCCCGGTCGTGTTGGGCTACTCCGCCTACATGCCGCTGCCGGACTCGTTCTTCAAGGACCCGAAGGCCTTCGAGGAGCACCCGATCGGCAACGGGCCGTTCAAGTTCGAGTCCCGCGTTCCGAACCAGGAGCTGAACGTCACCGCGTACGAGAACTACGCGGGGACCAACAAGCCGACCATCAAGGGCGCCAAGTTCAAGGTCTACGAGCAGCTCGACAGCGCCTACCAGGACCTGACCGCGGGCAATCTGGACTTCCTGCGGGCGATCCCGGTCTCCGCGCTGATCGGTGACAAGTGGAAGCAGGACCTCGGCGAGCGCGCCCACCAGAAGCCGGGTCTGCTGACTCAGACGCTGGGCTTCCCGCTCTACGACCCGAAGTTCAAGAACCCCTTGCTGCGCAAAGCGATCTCGATGTCCATCGACCGAAAGACGATCACCCAGCAGGTGTTCGCCGGTGGTCGAGACCCGGCGGACGGCTTCGCCACCGCGGCGGTCGACGGCTACCGCCCGAACCAGTGCGGCGAGGCCTGCGAGTTCAACCCGGAGAAGGCCAAGCAGTACCTGCAGCAGGCGGGTGGCTTCCAGGGCGTGCTGACCGTCGAGACCAACGGCGACGGCGGCCACAACGAGTGGGTGCAGGCGGTGGCCGCGAGCATCAAGCAGAACCTCGGCATCGAGACGCAGTTCGTCCCGACCCCGACGTTCGGCGAGTTCCGGCAGAAGGCCAACGGATACAAGTTCAGCGGCCTGTTCCGGACCGGTTGGAAGGCCGACTACCCGAACATCGAGACCTTCCTGACCCAGCTGTACCGCACGAACGCGTCGTCGAACGATTACAAGTACAGCAACCCGGCGTTCGACGCGGCGCTGGACAAGGCGAACGCGGCTCCCACCATCGAGGCGGCCACCGCTGCCTACGCCGATGCGGAGAAGCTGCTGGCCGACGACATGCCGCTGATCCCGCTGTGGACGCAGCCGGTGCAGTACGGCTTCTCGGAGCGGATCGCTGAAGGTGAGGTCAAGGCTTACCGTGAACTTGACCTGACCACGGTGCGCCTGAAGCAGTAAGAACCGAGCCGGAGCCCGGCCCGCCGTGATCCGGCGGGCCGGGCCCTGCATTGGCTGTGATTAGGAGGCCCGAATGGGTCGCTACATGTTGCGGCGGCTGCTGCAACTGATCCCGGTCTTCATCGGGACAACTCTGATCATCTACTTGCTCGTCTGGGCGATCCCGGGTGACCCGTTCGCGGGAAAGTGCGGGGACCGCGGCTGTCCGCCCGCCTACATCGCCGAGATGCACGAGAAGTACAACCTGGACGATCCGTTGATCGTTCAATACTTCAAGTACCTCGGGAAGCTCCTAACGGGTGATTTCGGGGAGACCTACGCGGGCATCCAGATCAGCACGCTGATCCAGAACGCCTACCCGACCACCATCAAGCTCGCCGTCGTCGCGCTGGTCATCGAGGGCGTTATCGGCCTGGCGGCCGGCATCCTGACCGGCCTGCGCGGCCGCGGATTCCTGGACAACCTGGTCCTGGTGTCCACCCTGTTCCTGATCTCGCTGCCGGTGTTCGTCACCGGTTTCGTGCTGCAGATCACCCTGGGCAGCGAACTAGGTATCATCAAACCAACGGTCAGCGCGAACCCGTCGATCGGGGAGCTGATCGTGCCCGGCTTCGTGCTCGGCTCGCTGTCCATGGCCTACGTGGCGCGGCTGACCAGGACCGCCATGATGGAGAACCGCCACGCGGACTTCGTCCGAACCGCGGTCGCCAAGGGGCTGGAACCCAAGCGCGTGGTCGGCGTGCACCTGCTGCGGAACTCGTTGATCCCGGTGATCACCTTCCTGGGCACCGACCTCGGCACGCTGATGGGTGGCGCGATCGTGACCGAGGGCGTGTTCAACATCCACGGCATCGGCGGCCTGGTCTTCAAGTCGATCCTGACCAAGGAAGGCGCCACGGTGACCGGGATCGTCACCCTGCTGGTGCTGGTTTACCTGCTGATGAACCTGCTCGTGGACATCCTCTACGCGGTTCTCGACCCGAGGATCCGATATGACTGACCAAAGTGCTTCCAGCCTGGTCACCGGCCCGGCCGTGGAACCGGAGGGGCCGGCCCCCTCGACCAACGGGGGCAAGTCCCAGAAGCCCCGCGGCCTCTGGGGCGACGCGTGGCTTGACCTGCGGCGCCGCCCGCTGTTCATCGCGGCGTCGCTGATCATCCTGGTGCTGCTGTTCATCGCGGCGTTCCCGGGAATGTTCACTTCGGTAGACCCGTCGTGGACGAACCTCTCCAAATCCAGGCAGCCGCCTTCCGCCGAGGCCTGGTTCGGCTACGACAACCTCGGACGGGACATCTTTGCCCGCGCGATCTACGGCACCCGCGCATCAATCGCGGTGGGCGTGCTGTCGACGCTGCTGACCGTGCTGTTCGGCGGTGCCGTCGGCATCGTCGCCGGCTTCTCCGGTGGTTGGGTGGACAACCTGCTGTCCAGGTTCTCCGAGATCTTCCTGGGCCTGCCGTTCGTGCTGGGCGCGATCGTCATCCTGACCACCTTCAACGCCGAGGTTGCCATTCCCAGCGCGACGCGGATCGTCGGCCAGGTCGTGCTGACTATCGCGGTGCTGTCCTGGCCGATCTCGATGCGCATCATGCGCTCGGCGGCGATCTCGGCGAAACAGCAGGACTACGTGAAGGCGGCGCGGGCGCTCGGCGCCAGCGCGCCGCGGATCATCCTGCGGCACATGCTGCCGAACTGCCTCGCGCCGGTGCTGGTGTACTCGACGATCGCGCTGGGCGGCTTCATCGGTGCCGAGGCGACGCTGTCGTTCCTGGGCATCGGGTTGCGCGACCCGGTCGTGTCGTGGGGCGTGATGATCGCCGAGTCGCGCTTCTACATCCAGGCGGCGCCGCACCTGCTGTTCTTCCCGGCCGGGTTCCTGGTGATCACGGTGCTGGCGTTCGTGATGCTCGGTGACGCCGTGCGCGACGCGCTCGACCCGAAGCAGAAGTAGGAGAAACCACTTTGTCTACTGTGGACAAGAAGGCTCCGGTGGAGCGGCTGCTGGAGGTCGACGACCTGCACGTGGAGTTCCGCACCAGGGACGGCGTGGCCAAGGTCCTCAACGGGGTGAGCTACCACGTCGCCGCCGGCGAAACCCTCGCCGTGCTCGGCGAATCCGGCTCCGGCAAGAGCGTCACCGCGCAGACCATCATGGGCATCCTCGACATCCCGCCCGGTGCGATCACCGGCGGGGCGATCCGGTACCAGGGCGAGAACCTGCTCACGGCGTCGGACAGCCGTCGCCGGGAGTTGCGCGGCGACTCGATGGCGATGATCTTCCAGGACGCGCTGTCCGCGCTGAATCCGGTCTACACCGTCGGATTCCAGATCGCCGAGCAGCTGCGGATGCGCCGCGGCATGTCCCGCAAGGCCGCCATGGCCAGGGCCGTCGAGCTGCTGGACCAGGTGAAGATCCCGAACGCCAAGCAGCGCGTGAAGGAGTACCCGCACCAGTTCTCCGGCGGCATGCGGCAGCGCGCGATGATCGCGATGTCGCTGGCGCTGGACCCGGAACTGCTCATCGCCGACGAGCCCACCACCGCGCTGGACGTCACGGTGCAGGCCCAGATCATGGACCTGCTCGACGAGCTGCGCCGGGAGCGCGGCATGGGGCTCATCCTGATCACCCATGATCTGGGCGTGGTCGCCGAGGTCGCGGACCGGATCGTGGTGATGTACGCGGGGCGGATCGTGGAGGCCGCGGACGCCTACTCCCTGTACAAGCAGCCGGGCCACCCGTACACGGAAGGCCTGATGCGGTCGATCCCGCGCCTGGACCTCAAGGGGCAGGAGCTGGAGACCATCAAGGGCCTGCCGCCGAACCTGCTCGCGGTGCCGCCGGGTTGCCCGTTCCACCCGCGCTGCCCGCGCGCCCAGCAACGCTGCCGGCAGGAGGTGCCGACCTACCACCAGTTGGGTCTGGGGCGGGCCAGCGCCTGCCACTTCGCGGAGGAGTTGATGACCCGTGGCTGAGCCGATCCTCCAGGTGCGGGACCTGGTCAAGCACTTCCCGGTCACCCAGGGCGTGCTGTTCAAGCGCACCATCGGCCACGTGCGGGCTGTTGATGGCGTGTCGTTCGACCTCAACCGGGGCGAAACGCTCGGCGTGGTGGGCGAGTCCGGCTGCGGCAAGTCGACCCTGGCGCAGGTGCTGATGCGGCTGGAGAAGCCGACCAGCGGCACTGCCCTGTTCGAGGGCCGCGACATGTTCAAGATGCGCGGCGCCGAGCTGCGCAAGCTGCGCCGCGACCTGCAGATCGTGTTGCAGGACCCGTACACCTCGCTGAACCCGCGGCGCACCGTGGGCGACATCATCGGGGAGCCCTTCGAGATTCACCCCGAGGTGGCGCCGAAGGGCGAGCGACGGCGGAAGGTGCAGGAACTGCTGGACGTGGTGGGGCTCAACCCGGAGCACATTCAGCGCTACCCGCACCAATTCTCCGGCGGTCAGCGGCAGCGCATCGGCATCGCTCGGGCGCTGGCGCTGCGTCCGAAGGTGATCATCTGCGACGAGCCGGTGTCCGCGCTCGACGTCTCGATCCAGGCGCAGGTGATGAACCTGCTCGGCGACCTGCAGCAGGAGTTCGGGCTGTCGTACGTGTTCATCGCCCACGACCTCGGGGTGGTCCGCCACCTGTCGGACCGGGTGGCGGTGATGTACCTCGGCAAGATCGTGGAGATCGGCTCCGACGAGCAGATTTACGAGCACCCGCAGCACCCGTACACGCAGGCGCTGCTGTCATCGGTGCCGGTGCCGGACCCGACGCTGCGCGGCAAGCGCGAGATCATCCGGCTGACGGGTGACGTGCCGAGCCCGGCGAATCCGCCGTCGGGCTGCCGCTTCCGCACCCGGTGCTGGAAGGCACAGGACATCTGCGCGGAGAAGGTTCCGGAGCTGCGGGTCCGCCTGGGCGACCATCCCTCGGCCTGCCACTTCGCCGAGGAACGCCCCCGCGTAATCTCCTGACGGGCGATTTTTTCGAGGTGAGGGGCACTTTTGAGCGGTATAGCCACCCCAGCGTGCCCCTCACCTCTCACCCGATCCGGTGGTTCAGGCGTCGAGTGCGCCGTCCTTGACGGAACACAGGAACGCCTGCCACTGGGCAGGAGTGACGGCTAAGCGCCCGCCGTCTCGATCCTTGGTGTCCCGAATCCCGACGGCGTCGAAACCAACACCGACCTCGACGCAGTTGCCGCCATTGCCGCCGCTTCGGCTGCTCTTGCGCCAGCCGACCTCGACGCAGTTGTCGTTGTGGGGGCTATAACTGGACTTCCGCCATCCGACCTCGACGCAGGTGCCTTGCCCCTGCGAGTACGAGGACTTTCTCCAGAGAATCGCTTCATCGCGCTGCATCCGTAGTCTCCAAAACGTCATCGCGCGAACTCGTCCGCGACGCGCAGGATGAACTTCTCGGACTCCACCGGGTCCAGCGCAGCCGCCACGAGCTGTTGCCACAGCAGAGTGTATGCGTGCACATCGTCTTGTCTGTCCAGGTAGCGGCCGTCAGTGAAGTCCTCGACGTAGACGAACTCAAGCGGACCGGCGTTGCCGGGCGACGGTACGCGGAAAAGCTTGAAGTCGTGCGTCGCACGCGGTGCTGTTGCTGCAGCGAACGGAAGAACCTGGATCTGAACGTTGCGGAGTCGCGCGATTTCTGCGGTGTGGTGGAGCTGCTTGATCATCAGATCCCGGTCACCTACAAGGCGACGAAGTGACGACTCAGACAGGACGAAGCTGACCTGCGGCGCTTTCGGCTTGGTCAAGACGGATTGGCGTTCCAGCCGTGCTTCCACGGCATCCTCAGTGGACTGATCACTGAGCTGCAGCCGTGCGGTGGTGAAAAGCGCGCGGATGTACTGCTCCGTTTGAAGCAAGCCTGGCACGATCTCGGTCTGGTATTGGAAGATCGCAGCGGCGTCGGCTTCGAGATCCACTGCCATGCGGAAGTACTTGGAGTACACGGACCGATAGCCTGACCATCGACCACGATCCTGGCTCCCGCGTGCCAGATCGAGCAGCTCGTCCAGGTCGATGGCGTTCGGTGCGCGCTGCTCGTACGCGTTCGCGAGCTTCTTCAACACATGCTGCGGCAGCGCGGTGTGGCCGCGTTCGATCCTGCTCATCGTGCTGTTGGTCTTCCCGATGAGCTTGCCCGCGGCATCGAGGTCGAGACCGGTCTGCTCCCGCGCGTGACGCAAGAGATGACCTACGAGCAGTCGCCGGACAGTCGGTGTTGGCATGCCGTAGAGCATCGCATTTGATCTGTGCTCCGCAGCGTAACCCGTTCGCATGGTTGTTGATCGTTTAGCTTGCGCCCCATGAGACTCGTCAATCACAGTAAAGTGGGATTGCAACAAGTCGGGAGAGCGATGTTTGGAAAGGCTTGTGTGGAGTGGTTTTGGCGGCCTGTGGGGGTTGGGCGGCACGCCTTTGGCGTGGCCGCGAAGCGGGCCGAGCCGCATGCGCGCGTGACATCTTTCTGCGGGGTTGAGGTGGAGGCGTGGCAGGTGCAGCGGTTGCCTCCCGAGGCGGAGTGGATCGACGAGGACACCTGCATGGACTGCTGGCGCCGCATCAGCTCGCGGTGGGCCACGGGGTCGTGAGTGCGAGATCCGGTTCTTACCGGTTTCCGCACTCACGACCCCTGACCGGCGCGAACTCAACCGATGGCAATGAGGAGAAATCATGTTCTGGCTTCAGGTGAGCACTCTTGTCCTGGTCAACGTGCTGATCGCGAGCATGCTGCTCATCCGGGCTCCGCGTGCGCAGCACGGCGGTGCCGGTGAGGGTGCGTTGAATGTGTGGCAGCTGATCGAGGACGTCGAGGCGGAGCGACAACGGGAAGCCTTGGCCATCGGGCGACATCACCTCGATACCGAGACCCTTGCGCGTCTGCGCATCTGACCGCGAGACCTGGTCCGGCGCATCCCCTCCCTCGCCGGACCTCATGGTGGCCGGGCGCTCCGCCCCCGACCCGGCGCCCGGCCACCCCCGGAGGGACCGTTGCGCCCGGCTCCGCTCGTGAGTGCTTTGGGCTGCTACAGCAACCCAAAGTGCTCACGGCACCCGGGGATCAGCTGAGCGGGCGGAGGCCTGCGTAGAGGACCGCTAGTTCGTGCGCCGGGCGTTGCTCGGCCACGGCGCGGCGGTACATGTTCAGGGCTCCCACGATCAGCGATCGGACCTCGGCCGCCGTGACGTCGGCGCGGACCGCTCCCGCCTGTTGCGCGCGTTGCAGAAGCGTGCCGATGGCGCAGTCGAAGTCGCTTTCCCGGCAGGTCGTCCGCGGCTGCTGGCCCGTCGATTCCAGGGCGTCGCAGATGTCCTTGTTCAGCGCGGCGTACTCGATTACCCGCTGGAAGTAGTCGTAGAACGCCTGGCCGGGATCTTCGGCCGTCGCGTGGTCGCGGGCCTCCTCGACCATCCGCTGGATTCGCTCCGCCACGACCGCCTCGAAGAGCGCTTCCTTGGTGGGGAAGTGCCGGTAGACGGTGCCGGGCCCGACGCCGGCCCGGCGGGCGATGTCGTCCAGGGGGACGGCCAGGCCTTCGGCGGCGAACAGTTCCTGGGCCGCGGCCAGGACCCGTTCCCGGTTTCGCTGGGCGTCTGCGCGCAGCCGCTTTCCCGAGGCGTTCTTGGTCGTCACAAGTCGAGCCTACCGCTGCCGGTGGACAAACGGGGCGTGCGTTCCGTCTGTCGCCCGGAGATGCCGGGGCAGGCTGCCACGGACGGCGGGCTGGTGAGCGCGGTCAGGGCCGACGTGTCGCAGCCCCTGATCGCGCTGGAGGACATCGGCGCGTTCGCCGCGCTGTCCTTCGAGAATCCCGACGAGTACGTCGCCCGGAGAGTGGAGATCGCCGGGGATTCGTTGACGCCGCCGGAGATCGCCGCCGCGCTGTCCCGGGCGACCGGCCGGGAACTCCGCCACGTCGAACTGCCGCTGGAGCCCCTGCGCGAGCAGAACTCGGTCCTCTGCAGCGCATACTCCGCGATCAACGAGCTGTACCTGTCGGTGGACATCCCGGCCCTGCGCCGAGTCCACCCGGGACTGATGACCTTCGAAACCTGGCTCGCCAAGAAGTCCTGACCTGCTCTGCCGAGGCGAAGGACGCCCTCGGGCGGCTTGCTCGACCCGAGGCGAAAACTTCGCGTGCGCTCACATGGTGAGGATGCGGTTGCCGAAGTTCTCCGCGTACTCGACGACGAACCCCGGCGGCAGCGCGGCGCCGAGGCGCTTGGCCAGGGTGAGCCCGGTGCGCCGGAAGTTCAGCGCGGCATCCTCGGAGGAGAACGCCGAGTCAGGCGGGTAGTTCTGGTCGAGGATGCCCTGGTAGTCGTGGTCCCAGCGGGCGATGTCCAGCAGCAGGTCGGCCGGGAGGTCGAGCACATCGCGGATCTCCTCCGGCAGGTAGTTCGCGGCGACCGCCTCTGGGCCGAAGCGGACCCAGAACGGCCCGGCTCCCCATTCGGCGCCGAGCCGGACGCTGGTCGGGCGGCTTCCCGCCGGAGGCCACTGCGAACCGTCGACGCGGGCCAGCGGCTCGGGATGCGCGGAGATCACATAACCGCTGGCGGCGATGCTGAGTGCGACAGGAATCGGCTTGCCGCCGAATTCGACGACGTAGGTCGGACGGTTGTGGCCGACAACCCGGGCCGCCTCGGTTCCGCTGGTCGCGACGTGCATGACCAGCTTGTTGATCAGGTCGCCGCTGACGCCGCACCGCGCGAAGTCCTCGCCGTGGCGGTTTCTGATCAAATCCGCGCCTGATTCAGTCATCGTCCCGTTCTCTGTCCGCCGCGCCAGCCTGGATTATTTCCTTGTAATATCTTACCCGGACGCTCGGTCCGAGTTCGGCGGCCAGTTTTTCCGCCAGTCGCCTCCCGCGCTCCTCCCAGCGAACTTCCGCTTCTTCGCTGGGGAATTCCGCTGAAGCGGGGTCGGCCGGATCCCAGATCTGCTGGAATTCGTCGTCCCACTGGTCCAGTTCGGCGACCAGTTCCACGGATACGCCGAAATTCTCCGCCAGGTCTTCGGGATCGGCGTTGTCCTCGAAGCGATCCGCGCTGGTGGTGACCCAGAGCGGACCCGTTCGCCATTCCGGCGAGATGCGCACCGAGAGCAGAGTTTCGGCTTGATCCATCGTTAATATCCCCGGTGGTTCGGATCGGTCTCTGATTTGGGATCTTTCTGGGCGCCTTTGAACGGATCATCGCCGCTTCTCATATTGGCTCCGACGATGAATCCATTGCTTCCGACGCTTACCGCGACGTACTGCTTCTGGCCGTTGTGCTCGACCTCGTAAATCGGGCGGCCGGGTGCTTTTCCCTGGGTGTACCCGGTGTACTCGCCTTCCGTGGCCGCTTTGTGAACGAAATCCGGCACTTCTTCCTTGGGGATCCCGGCTTGCTCGAACTGGCTCCCGTGCTCTTCATAGATGTGCTCCAGCCCGGCCCCGCGCTTGCCACCTTTGCCCTCTTCGAGGAAGACGATCTTGCCGTTGGGGTCCTTGCCGATCTCCACGACCCGGTCCGCGCTGACCTTGATCCCCTGCGCCTGGGCTTCCTCGATGAGGGCCTGCTTCTGCTGGGCCTTGGGATCGGTCTTCGCCGGGTCGGAGGGATCGGTCGAGTTGGTGGATTGATCGCCCTGTTCGGCCCGACCCTTGTCGGCGTATTCCTTGGTGGCCCTGATGGCGCTCTTGGCGCCCTTGCCGGCGTCGACGTTGCCGACCTTGGTCGGCTGGTGTTTCCTGCCCCTGGGGTTTCCGCCGGGGCCGTCCGGGGTTTTGGTGCTGTGCAGCCCGAACCAAACGGCGAGGGCGAGGAATGTGAGGAATCGCATCGCGCCCGCCTAATCGTTGAGCAGCTGGTTGAGGTTGGTCAGGCTGGTGATCAGGGCGGTGGTGTAGGTGAAGATGCGCGCGGCCCACTTGACCACCGCGGCGGCGATCTGTGCGGCGACCACCGGGATGGTGACCACGAAGATCGCCTCGACCGCCCACACGATCACCCTGGCCACCAGGTCGGCGATCAGGTCGCGAACAATTTCGCGGGTCTGCTCCACCAAACCGCCCGCGCCCTGGGTGGCCTCCGCCATCGCCGCGGAGATCGCGGCCAGCCCCCCGACGGCCTCTACGTTGTTGCCCATCAGGCGGCGGTAGGCGTCTGCGGCCTCGCCGTGCCAGCTGGAGACGTCCGCCTCGACGCTCGCGCGCAGGTCCTCAGCCATGGACCCGAGTTCTTGGGCCATGTTGGTCCACGTCGAGGCGTGCGACATGACTACGTCCGGCTTGCCGGTCAGCTCGTCCAGGATCTCGCGCAGCGGCTCGAAGTACTCCATGGCCCAGCCCAGGCCGTTGGACAGCAGTGCGCTGAACGGGTCCAGCGCGCTCGCCGCGACCTCGATCGCCAGGCCCGTGCCGGCCAGCAGGTCGTCGACCCAGCCCTCGCTCTTGATCGCATCGACTAGGCCCTCGATGCTGTCGGCCAGCCCGGCGCCGGTCCATGCCTCGCGGGACGACTCGACGGGGGCGACCAGTGAGTTGTCGGTCATGGCATGCCCTCGCCTGCGGAGCGGATCAGGTCGGCGTGGTCCTTGTCGAGGGACTCGTAGTAGTCGGCGGTGTCGCGCAGCGCTGCGGCGGCGAGTTCGAGGTTCTCCGCCACGTACGCGATCAGTTCGTCCTGGTCGGCGTGCCGTTCCTCCAGCACGCCGGAAATCCACCCGCACAGCAGTCCGTACGCCTGGTCGTCCTGCGTGATGTGCGAGCTGGCGGATCTCACCGCGCCGAACCGCGCCTGGATCTCCGACACCTTGCTTGCGTGGGCGCGCAACTGGTCGGCGTCGACGTTGTAGCCGTCGCCCATGTCACCACCGCCGCTCGTCGAGGTAGGAGTGCGTCTCGTAGTCCTGGTCGTCATCGCCGGGAGCGGCTGCGCTTTCCGGGACCGGATCGCTGCGCAGGTGCTGCCCGACGCTGTCCGCGATCGCCCGCGCCGCCGGGGATTCGGTGCCCACCGTGTCGGCGATAATCTCCTGCGACCGGTCGGCGAGCTTGTTCTTGGCCTCGCCGAGGGTCGCCATGATCGTGCCAGCGACGACGTCCGGGCTCGTACGCTGCATCCGGTCGGTCAGCCGCAGGTCCACCAGCGCGCCGGTCGAGTCGATCGTGACCTCCGTCAGCCCGTTCGGATCGCTCGCGGTGACCCGCACTTCCTGCAGCCGTTCGCTCATCGCTCGGGTGTCGGCGGCCAGCTTGTCGATCCGGTCCTTCCAAGCGGCCAAGCGCTCGTGAGCGCTGTCCGGATCGAGGATGTTCCCCTCCATGTCCCTCCGATTCGCGTAAGGGCAGAGTGCCGAGATCGAATCTTAGACAGCGGAGCACCCATCTCGAGACGGAACTGAAGAATCGGTCAAACCAACGTTGTCGGTACAAATGCGCTCAGTCACGGTAGTGTTGCTGGGCGCTACGGCGCTCTTCGCGAGCCGACCGACCCATTCTTCAATCGGTCCATTTTGGACGGAGGGTGGACCGGCTTGGCCAGCGGGGACGACGGCGCCCATGGCGGCGGTGGTCTTATCGAGGTGAAGGCGCCTTATGCCGGGTGAACTCGGGGAAAGGTGCCCTTCGGGCCTCGTCGGGTCGGTCAGGCGGAGCGTTCGCCGCTGCCGATGCGGGGGAACGGGCGGATGGAGAACACCACCTCGACCGGGACCTCGAAGTGCTCCGCTATGCGCAGCGCCAGGTGCAGGCTCGCGCTGTACTCGCCGCGTTCCAGGTAGCCGATCGTCTGGTAGTGCACGCCGAGCGCCTCGGAGAGCTGCCGGCGGGAGATACCGCGTTCGGCCCGCAGCATCGCGATGCGGTTGTAGATCGTCTCGCTCATTTTCCCCTCCGGCGTCACCGCACGCGCTGCATGGCCTTCTCGCGCCGCGCGGCCACGCTCGACCCCGACTCGCGCCGCGCCATCCGGCGCAGCACCACCGGGGCCACCACCAGGCCGACCACGGCCCACAAGCCCAGCACCCCGACAGTCTCCAGGTGCCGCCAGGACTCGCCGATCTCGGCCGCCGCCATCCCGTCCGGCAGCAGCGCCGACCGCATGCCGAGACCGAGCCAGTACATCGGGAAGACCTGTGCGATCCACTGCAGCCACTCCGGGTACCCGGTGATCGGATAGAAGATCCCGGAGATCGCGATCAGCCCCATCATCGGCAGCATGATCAGGCCCAGGCTCCGCGGGTTGGCGAACAGCGAGCCGATGATCGCGCCGATCGGCATCGTCGCGACCAGCCCCAGCACCAGCACCCAAACCAGCGTCAGCCAGGTGCCGACACCGGTGGCCAGGCCGTCGAACATCACCAGGCCAGGCACCAGCAGGATCACCAGGCTGACCAGCGACATGCAACCGATCAGCGTGATCTTGCCGATCAGGTAGCCGAACATCCCGTCCGGGGTGGCCTTGGCGCGCAGCAGGGTGCCGTCCTCGCGCTCGACCGTCAGCTGCTGGGCGATGGTGATCAGCCCGGAGAACCCGATGCCCATGCCGAGCGCGCCGGGCAGCGTCATAGCGCCCAGCGAGAAACCGGCCACTGTGGACCCGCGCTGGAACGACATCACGACCAGCAGGATCACGGTGGGGAACAGGTAGCCCCACAGGTCCTGCGGGGTGGTCAGGGTCTGGCGGAACTCGATCCAACCGCGCTGCAGGCCGGCGCGTGCGGCGTTGGCCTTCACCGGTTGTCCTCCTCGGTGGCGAACGGCAGCGCGGCGTCGTCGCCGTGCCCTGATTCGTGCGCGCGCACCATCGCCATGTAGGTGTCCTCCAGGGTGGCCCGGCGCACCTCCAGTTCGGTGATCTCGTCGCCGTGCTGCGCGAACAGGTCCCGGACGAACCGGGTGGCGTCGGCGGCCGAGTGCACGTAGCGCTGGCCATCGCGGGTCCACTTGACCTCCGACTCGGCGGCCACCTGCCGGGACAGCTCGTCGGCGGAGCCGTCGGCGACGACCCGCCCGCCGGCCAGGATCAGGATCCGGTCGGCCAGCTTCTCCGCCTCGTCCAGGTCGTGCGTGGTCAGCAGGATGCCGGTGTTGTCGTCGGCGAGCCGGTGCACGAGGTCGTGGAACTCCCGGCGGGCCTGCGGGTCGAAGCCGACCGTGGGCTCGTCCAGGAACAGCAGTTCCGGGCGGCCGACGATGCCGATCGCAACGTCTAGCCGGCGGCGCTGACCGCCGGAGAGCTGCCCGGCCCGCTTGTTCGCGTGCTCGGTCAGGCCGACCGCCGCGATGAGTTCGTCGACGTCCCAGGGCCGGGTGAGCTGCGCCGTGGAGTACGGCGAGTAGTAGGTCCCTATGTGCGCTAGGAGTTCCCGGACGCGCCACTTGCCGTGGTCGCGCCAGGACTGCAGCACGACGCCGAGCCGGGCCCGCCAGCTCTCGTCGCCGTGCGCCGGGTCGGTGCCGAGGACTTGGACGGCACCGCCGGAGCGCATCCGGAAGCCTTCCAGGACCTCGATCGTCGTGGTCTTGCCCGCTCCGTTCGGCCCCAGCAGCGCCACCACCTCGCCCCGGCGCGCGGTGAAGTCGACGCCCTTGAGGACGTCGGTCGTGCCGTACCGCATCCGCAGGCCGCGGACGTCGAGCGCGGCGTCATCGTCGGGTAACCGCACCGGCGGCAGTGGTGCCGCCGATTCGTTCGCGACTGTCATAACTCCATTGCCTTCCGTAGCAAGGGTAGGTCTGTATGTAGCACAAATACTACATACTGAACGATCACTGCATCGACCAGAGTGGAGGCCGCGCCCAAATTTCGGGCAATTGGGATGAATCTGGGCGGGTGGTTGAGGCGGCTGGATTCGCGTCGCCGTCGGTGAATCCGCGCGGTGTTGCCTGGATGGAATTGTTTTCGTATTTTTCGGGTGATGTTCCGATCTGATCTTCGGATTTGTTTTCAGCGCGGCGATTCAATTGATCTCGCGAAATTGATCAAATCTGCTCGCTGTGCGTCGCGAAAAAGGATGGAATGTTCCTCAAAAAGCCTCTGGTGTCGTGTCGAGCTGGGAAAATGTCGATCCTTGCGCCGTTCGCCGATCCGTGATTTCAATTCTCGAACGCGGTGTCACCGCATGAGGTGAGCCCTGTTGTTCCGAGTTGCCGACCTTTGTGCCGATGGCGATACGGTATTCCGTGCGAGGCTGACGGAGAAGTGTTGGAACCGGTTTGCCTCGTTCGAATTGGTCGGCGCGGAACTCGGCGCCGCAAGTCCCGGTTCTCATGGAAGGAAGTGCTTTGATGCGTACTGCGAAGCGCGTGCTGACGGTTGCCGCGGTGAGCTTCCCGATGCTGCTCGGAGCGACGGCCGTGGCGATGGCTGACGGCAGCCACGACGGCTCCCCGACGCAGGTGCAGAACCAGGACGAAGTCCAGGTGAGCAAGCCGACGAACACGAACGTTTCGCCCTCGACCGTGGTTCAGATCGGCGGCCACAAGCAGGTCGCCAACACCGGCTCGAGCCAGACCAACAACGCCGACCAGGACCAGGACGGAGACTGGGACGGCAACGCCCAGGCACAGCTGGTCAAGGCCGACGGGTCCCCGACGCAGGTGCAGAACCAGAACGAGATCCAGGTGAGCAAGCCGACGAACACGAACGTTTCGCCCTCGACGGTCGTCCAGATCGGCGGCAAGGAGCAGATCGCCAACACCGGCTCGAACCAAACCAACAACGCCAATCAGACCCAGGCCGGGGACTGGCAGGACAACACCCAGGCCCAGGTGGTCGGCAAGCACTGATTTCAGCGTCAGAAGGCCCCGCTCCCGTTCGGGGTGTCAACGGCACGGGGCGGTTCTTGAGGTCCTAACACCTGATGGCCTATGTGGCTGGCAGTAGCTCACGCAGGCGCTCGGCTGGAGTTTTCCAGCCGAGCGTTTTGCGTGGTCGGCTGTTGAGTTGTTGGGCGACGTGTTCGAGCATCAGCTCGGCGAGGCCCGGCCAGCCGGAGCGGGCGGGTCGGATGCCCGTCCCGCTGCTCGAGGTCTTCGGCGCTGTGGATGGACAGGTCAGTACCTTTGGGGAAGTACTGCCGTAGTAGCCCGTTGGTGTTCTCGTTCGATCCGCGCTGCCAGGGTGAGTGCGGGTCGCAGAAGTAGACCGGCACTCCCGTGATCACCGTGAACTGCTTGTGCGCGGCCATCTCACAGCCTTGGTCCCAGGTCAGCGAGCCGCGCAGGTGCACGGGCAGGGACTGGATCAAGGGCACCAGCACGTCGCAGACCTCCTCGCGGCACCCGCTGATCAACTACCCATGCGAAAAATCCACTATGGACGGCTTGGCGCCACAAAGTTCGCGAGGTCTTGCGACTGCTGGATCCGGGACTCCTCGTGGACGTACATCATGTGGCCCGCGGGGTAGTAGCGGACGTCGATGTTCTCCCGCAGCCGCTCCGGAATCGGCAGCTGCGCCAGCACGTGCTCGGCCGCGAAGTACGGGGTTGCGCCGTCGGTGTAGCCGCAGCCGACGTGGATCCGCAGGTGCGGGTTGGCCTGGAACGCCGCACCGAGCTTGTCCACAACGGACACGCTCGCGCCCTCGAACTCCTTGTAGGACCAGGGCTGCACCCGGCTGGACAGCGTCTCGTACGGCAGATCGCTGGCGTAGTCGAGTTCTTCGCGCAGATAGTGGTTGATCGCCGCCGCGTAGGCGCCACGGATGCCGGAGATGCTCGGGTCGTCGCTGAAGTGCTCCCCGGCGGCATCCGGCTCCCAGCCGGTGAACCGGCCGTCCATCCGCCCGACCGTCGCCCGCTGGTCGCGCAGCAGCTCGGTGAAGAACCGGATGTGCTCGATGCGCAGGTTGGCACGGTCGACGTATTCGTCGGACAGCCCGGACAACGCGGCGACCCGCCGGACTATGTCCTCGCGCTCGGACGAGCTCAACCGCGCGCCGCGAGCCAGCGCCCACGGGTAGTCCTCGGCAGCGAACTTCTCCGCCTCGTCCAGGACCTCGCGCAGCGGCCGGTCGCCGTGCTTGCCGTGGTAGTGCGCGATCGCCGCGTACGTCGGCAGGTACAGCGAGTACGGCAGGTCGTTGCCTTCGGTGAACCGGATCGTGCCCATGTCCAGCACCGAGGAGATCAGCAGCAGGCCGTTCGGATAGAGGCCGTGCCGCGACTGCAGGTGCTCGGCGAGCGCGGCGGCGCGCAGCGTGCCGTAGGACTCGCCGGCGAGGTACTTCGGCGACATCCAGCGGCCGTTGCGGGTGGTCCACAGCCGGATCACCTCGGCGATCGACTCGATGTCCCGCTGGTAGCCGTGGAAATCGCCCGGCGTGCCGCCCTCGACCGCCCTCGAGTAGCCGGTGGACACCGGGTCGATGAACACCAGATCGCTGTGTCGCAGCAGGGTTTCCGGGTTGTCGACCAGTCCGTACGGCGGCGGCGCGAGATCGCCGGCGTCGCCGGAGACGACCCGGCGGGGTCCGAGCAGCCCGAGGTGCAGCCACACGCTGGAGGAGCCCGGGCCTCCGTTGAACGCGAACGTCACCGGTCTGGTGCCGGGTTCGGCATCGGCCACGTAGGAGGTCAGGAACACCTCGGCCTTGGGCTTGTAGCCCTCGAACTTGCCGTCGGTGTGGACCTCTTCGCGCAACACGATCCGGCCGGTAGTGACGGTGTAGGCCAGTTCCGCGCCGTCCGCGGGGATCGTGTGATGGGTGCTGACCAGATCATCGACCGGTTCGGCTGGGGTGGTCGATTCCTTGACCTCGTCGGATTTCTCCTCGCTGGCTGCCATGCCGCCCACATTACGTGCCCTCGAACGGGTTTTCTGCCACTTTTGGGAGGTGCCCGACACACCCTCCAGGCTGATCGCCGACTCGGTCGGCGAGCCCGCCGCCGCAGCCCCTAATGCGAACCGGATCGCCGAACTCGACGAGCTCGTCACCCGCTGCACCGCCTGCCCGCGGCTGGTCGAATGGCGGGAAGAGGTGGCACGGGTCAAGCGCGCGGCGTTCCGCGACGAAGAATACTGGGGACGACCGGTGCCCGGCTTCGGCCCGCCGGACGCGGAGATCGCGATCGTCGGGCTTGCCCCGGCGGCGCACGGCGGAAACCGGACGGGCCGGATCTTCACCGGCGACCGCTCCGGCGATGTGCTGTTCCAGGCGCTCTACGACATCGGCCTGGCTTCGCAGCCGGAGGCCCGGCACATCGACGACGGTTTGACGTTGCGCCACACCAGGATCACGGCGCCGGTGCACTGCGCCCCGCCGGCCAACAAACCGACGCCGACCGAACGTGACACCTGCCGCCCGTGGCTGGTCCGCGAACTCGACCTGCTGCGCCCGACGCTGCACGTGGTCGTGGTGCTGGGCGCGTTCGGCTGGCAAGCCTTGCTTCCGGTGCTGGCGGACGCGGCCTGGGAAGTCCCCAAACCCCGCCCGAAGTTCGGCCACAACGTCCACGTCGAGCTCCCGTCTGAGGATGGCGGGAATCCCCTCCACCTCCTCGGCTGCTACCACGTCAGCCAGCAGAACACCTTCACGGGAAAGCTGACCCCGGAGATGCTCTGCGGTGTACTGGAGCACGCGAAGGAATTGGCGGGGATCCACTGACTGCGCCCCACCGTCGCTCCAGGAAGGCCATGAGTGCGTGACGTACTTGGCTGGATCGGGCGCATATCGAGCGTGCTCGGGTCAACCCCCGCAGCGGGCGACCGTGGCGGCACGGAGCCCGCTGCCACGGGATGCCCCTAGTCACTCAGCGGGATGAATCGCTTGAGCTTGCCCGTCGCGGCGTGGCGCGGGATCCGGTCGACCGGCCGAAGGTTGATCTCGGGATGTGCGAGTCCGTAGGACCGTAGCGAGGAAACCAGCGCCGCGGTCACGGCACACACGTCCGGCGCGCCGACGACGAGCACGTCCGCCCCGCCCGCAATCTGACGGACCTGGTATTCCAAGATCAGCGGGTCGGTTCCCAGCACATGCCGGAACGCACTGGCCGGGACCGTCCGCTCGCCGTAGCGGAAGTCGTCGTCGCGACGTCCGGCGATGTCGCCGACGCGCAGCATCGCGCTGCCGCACGCGCAGCGCCCGGGCAGCAGCGTGACCTCGTCGCCGAGGTCGTAGCGAATGAACGGGAACGTGTGGCCGGCGAGCCCGGTCGCGAGCGTGCGCACGGCTGGCTCGTCGGGGCCGACCGGGCGCCCAGCCGGATCAACCCGTTCGAGGATCACCTCGTCCTCGCAGACGTGGAGACCGTCGCCCAGCCCGCAGCCGACCGCCTGGACGCCGATCTCGGTCGAGCCCCAGAGGTTGTGGACGGGAGCACCCCAGGCGATGTCGATCGCCTTACGGTCCTCCCTGTTCAGCGGCTCGGAATTGGTGCTGACCCGGACCGGCCGGATGTCGAGCGAACCCGCGATCGCGGCACGGGCGAGGCGCCCGATCACCGAGGCGTAGCCGACGAGATGGCTGGGCCGTGCTTCGGCCACGGCCTCCAGCACCTGGTCGAACGGCGCAGCCGCTGAGATCACGACGGTCGCCTCCGACGGCCCGGTCGCGACGTCGAACAACGGCGTACTCGCGTGCGGCGGCTCGCCTGCCTCCAGCACGACCAGCCGCGCTCGGCGCACGGGCGATCCGGAGGCGCGCTCGGCACGCACCTGCCACCGCCAGGCGAGGCAGGCCAGCGTGACGAACTGCTCCCAGTCCCACACGTACACCCCGCGCACGCCGCTCGAGCCGCCGGAGCTGAACACCTGGTGCCGCGCGGGCGTGTAGGAGAACCAGCGCTGCTCGGCCAGCGCCCGTTCGGCGCCGTCGCGGTCGATGCCGGGCGAGGTCACGATCCTGTCCCACTCGTACTGGGCCTCCTGCTTGACCATGACCGGCAGCCGTGCGAGATCGTCGACGGTCGCCGTGGTCGGGTCAACATCGGCCATCCGGGCCGCGTGGAACGGTGAGCGCTCGCGCGCGAATCCCAGCAACGACCGGAGTCGTTCGACCTGGTAGCGCTCGATCCGCTCGCGCTGCCACGCGAGCCGCGCCACGTGGTCCTCAAGCGAGGCCCGCACCGCGCTCAGGTGCGCGGCGCGCAAATGCGCGTAAGCCGCCTTCCAGTCCTCGGTCGGCACGGGCACAAGTGTGCGCGCCTGTCGGCTGCAACGCGTTCCGGCAGTCCGCGGATGGTGTTCCCGCCCGGCATCCCGACGGGGCCACGCAGCTAGGCCGGATCGATACGGCAGCTCGGAAGCATCGCAGCGGATGGTCGTGCGGATATCGCGGTGTACTCGGGTTTGCTGCCGCAGCGTCGGGACCTCCCGTCCGTTCACGTCAGCCAGCCGAACACCTTCACGGGAATCAGACCCGGCGATGCCGCGCGGCGTGCTGGAGCACGCGAAGGAGCCGGCGAGGACTGCGAACCCGTTCACCCGGATCTTCGCCACCAGGCTCCGTCACCAGCCGATGCGTAGCGTTCGGCCAGCTCCAACCCGATCCTGACGAGCTCGGCGCGGACCGAAGCCGGCTCCACCACTTCGACCGAGGCGCCCAACCTGGCCAGTTGCTCGGCGATGGACGGGACCAGGTGCGCGGCCACGCGCGCACGGACACGTGCGTCCTCCTGCCCGATGACATGGCATTGCCGCCCGAAATGCGTGCGCAGCACCGGGAAGAGCCGTGCGTTGATCAGTACCACGGCCGAGACGAGCGAGCGCCGCGGTTCGACTCCCTCCACGACCCGTGCCCACTCCGCCGACAAGCTGAAATCGGCGGGGCGCTCAGCTGGCAGGTCCACGGCCTCCGCCTTGGCAACTCGGTCTACGCGCAACGTTCGCCGACCGGACTCGGTGCCCGCGATCAGATACCAGATCCCGTCCTTGTCGACCAGCCCGAGCGGATCCACGAGCCGGACCGTCGAGCGCTCATCCCGGCCCGCATACGTCAGCCGTACCTTGACCTCGCGCGCCGTGGCGGGCTGCAGGAACTCAACCAGACCAGGCACCTGGCCGCGCTCGCCCCAGCGCGCCGAGTCCGGCACCACGGCTGAGGCTGCGGCCTCGGCGTCGGAGCGCAACGTGGCCGGCAGGGCTCGGATGAGCTTGCGCAGCGCGGAGGTCAGCTCGGGCGCGGCGGAGCTAGCTGGGCCGAGGAACAAGAAGACTCGGCCGCGTTCAGCCCGCTGAGATCGGTGCGGGCACCACCGACGAGCGACCACCCGCCGCCGCGCCCCGGCTGCGGATACACCGGGATGCCCGCGGCGGACAGCGCCGCCAGGTCGCGGCGGGCGGTGGCCACGGACGTCTCCAGCTCGTCGGCCAACTCGGCAGCGGTCACCCGGCCACGGGCCTGGAACAGCAACAGGGCAGCGACGAGACGGTCGGCGCCATATCTCCATGCTCGCGAACAAAGTGCCCAATCGATGAGCACTTTGGCCGCGAAGGTGGTCACACGACCCTGCCGTGGTCTGGCCGACCGTCCGCTGAATTTCGTCGTGCCACCTGGCCGATGGGTCGCGTATCGCCGAGCGGCATGCACCGGGTCACATCCAGACCCGGGGTACGGGTTGGGGTGGGTTGGCCTTCTCGATGGTCAGGTCCTCTAGTGCGACAGCGTTGTCGATCTTCCGGAAGAAATTGCTTGGGCGTGGTCATCCGGGTCCAAGATTCGGTAGGGTGGCGGAAACCAACCTTCATGACACCTCGGCGATGCCACTCTGACGTCATCCGCCGCCGCCCATTTCGGGCGCGTACGCAGCGCGTTTGTCCGTGCACAGCGCGTTGATCGTGATCGATGCCACCGGCGACTGGCGTCACATTAAGGGGGGTCGGCGCAGCGCGGATGCAGTCAGTGGTGCGACCATGAGCGCATGGCTGGTAAATCCGATCCCACGCGGATTCTCATCCTCGGCGGCGGTTACGTCGGCATGTACACGGCACTTCAGCTGCAGAAGAAGCTGGGGCGCCGCGAGGCCTCCGTGACGGTCGTCGATCCTCAGCCGCACATGACCTACCAACCCTTCCTCCCGGAAGCGGCCGCGGGTTCGGTCGAACCCCGCCACGTGGTAGCGCCACTGCGACGAGTGTTGAAGCGGTGCAACGTAATCACCGCCGCTGTCACCGAGATCAAGCACGACGAGAAGGTCGTCACGGTCGAGAACCCGCAGACGGGTGCGGAGACCATCGCCTACGACGTGCTGATCGTGGCCCTCGGCTCGGTCTCCCGGCTGCTGCCGATCCCCGGCCTCGCCGAGGAGGGCATCTCCCTCAAGACCGTTGGTGAGGCCACCTACCTGCGCAACCACGTGCTGGGCAAGATGGACGCCGCTGCCAACACCGACGACCCCGAACTGCGCAACCGGTTGCTGACCTTCACCTTCGTCGGCGGCGGCTTCGCGGGTGTCGAAGCGCTGGCCGAGCTGGAGGACATGGCGCGATACGCCACGCGCTACTACGACAACGTCAAGCCCGACGACATGTCCTGGGCGCTGGTCGAGGCCGCTGGCCGGGTGATGCCCGAGGTCAGCGAGAAGATGGGCGTCTACGTCGTCAAAGCCCTCGAAGAGCGCGGTATCAAGGTCTACCTGAACACCTTCCTGAAGTCCGTCGAGGGCGGTCACGCCGTGCTCTCGGACGGCACCGAGTTCGACACCGACACGCTGGTGTGGAACGCGGGCGTGAAGGCCAACCCGGTGCTGAAGAACAGCGATCTGCCGCTGGACGAGCGCGGTCGGGTCAGGGCGACCGCACACCTGCAGGTCGAGGGTCTGCCCGGCGTGTGGGCGGCCGGGGACTGCGCCGCGGTCCCGGACCTGTCCAAGACGGAGGAGAACCCCGGCGCCACCTGCGCGCCGTCCGCGCAGCACGCGGTGCGGCAGGCCAACCAGCTGGCCAAGAACCTGCTGAACTCGCTGCGCGGCAAGTCGACCAAGGAATACCGTCACGCTTACGCAGGCTCGGTCGCCGGTATGGGGCTGTACAAGGGCGTCGCCGACGTCTACGGCTTCAAGGCCAAGGGCTTCATCGCTTGGTTCATGCACCGCTCCTACCACGTGAGCCGGATGCCCACGTTTAACCGCAAGCTGCGGATCATCATCGACTGGACGTTAGCGTTCCTGTTCAAGCGCGAGGTGGTGTCCATGGGTCAGATCCAGAACCCGAGGGCGGCCTTCGAGCGCGCCGCCGCGAGCTGACCGACCGAGCGCCGGACACTCGCAGCAACCAGGCCGCGTGCCGCACTGGGCACGCGGCCTTTTCGTACCCAATGCGATACTCCGTGCGGGCTACATGGGCGCCGACTATCCTTGACAATCTGTAGTGAGAAATCGAAGACTGTGGCAAGGTCTTCACCTGAAAGGATGCGGCAACGGGGGGAGGGGTGAATCCCTTGACGCTGAAAGAGCTAGCTGCCCTGCTGCGCAGCGGTGAGGTCGAGGAAGGACCGCTCGCCGACTTCGCGGTGGACTACCAGGAAGCATCTCGGGTCTTCCGGAAGAAGGACGACTGAGCATGGATGCGGCCGAGGGGCGGCTCTCACGTCTCCGGAACCCGTCCGGGACGACCGGTCAACCGTCCCTTCGTCCAACCCCTATGTTGTTGCAGGGCCAGGACTACTTTTTCCGATCGCCCGACACCCCGCTGGACTTCCAGGAGCGGATGTTCCGGGCCGACCTGGTCGCCGACGAGCCGGGCGACCCGGAGCCGTGCGTGCTGGTGCTGGCCCGCGCCGCCGACATGGAGATGAACGAACTGTCGCTGGCGCTGGCGGACCACGACATCCGCATGGTGCGCATCGACGCCGACCGCTGCCTCGACCTCCCGCTCACCATCTACACCGACACGCCGCTGATCGAGTTCCAGCGCTGGCTGCTGCACCCGGTCCTGGTGTGGCGGCGACACTTCGACATCACCGCCATCCCGGTCGATCCGACCACGGTGCACGGCGCTTACGTCCGCGAGCAGTGGCAAGCCGTGGCGAACTGGCTGGCCTGCCGCGGCGACTGGGAGCACGTGAACTCGGTGCGCTCCACCGAGCACCTAGACCGGCTGACGCAGCTACAAGGCGCGTCGGCGGTCGGCCTGCGGGTGCCGCGGACCGCGGTGACCACCATGCCCGGGCGCAGCCGCCCGGGTGGCGGCCGGTGCATCGTCAAGACAGCCGGCCACCACCTGCTCGAACCCGAACCGGGCGCGCTGCGGGGCCTCTTCCCGCAGCCGTTGGACATCCGGCGCACGGGCGAAGCTCGCGAACCGGCACCGGTGCTCGTCCAGCAGTACCTGGACGCGGACCGGGAGCTGCGCGTGTTCGTCATCGGCGACCAGGCGATCGGCTTCCGGGTGCGCAAGCTCGACCCCGCGCAACTGTGGGTCGACCCGGATTCGGTCGCGGTGGAGCGCGTCGATGTGCCCGAGGACCTGCTCCAGCGACTGCTGGCGCTGTGCCGCCAGTGGCGGCTGGACGTCGCGGGCTTCGACTTACTCGGAGTCAGAGACGAGTGGGTGTTTCTTGAGGTGAACGTCAACTGCGACTGGCGTTGGTTCGAACACCGAGCCGACTGCGCGGACGTCTCGACCGCTGTGCACGACTGGGTGCGAGGTCGCTTCGCGGACCTGTCCGCCGCGACGAGCGGGCGGGGGCGCCGGTGACGGAGCCGACAGGAAAACACGTTCGGCGGTTCCTGGGAACCGAGCGAACCGCTCCTGCGTCATAACCAGTGCGGCGCGCGTACGCGCGGCGGAAGGCCCCCGTAGCCCAATTGGCAGAGGCAGACGACTTAAAATCGTCCAAGTGTCGGTTCGAGCCCGACCGGGGGCACTTACAACATCTACACGAACGGTTGACGCCTGCTGAACAGGTATTTCTCGTGTAGATGGCATGACTTGGCTTGATCCTTTCCGCCGCGTGGGCGATGTCGGATAGTTGGTCGGCGGGCAGTTTGATCGTGATGGTGGCGTGGTCGCTGTCGTCCCGTAGGCGGACGGTGAGCTGGGTGACCTCGAACAGCCGCCGGAGCAGTGCCTCGGGGACGTGGGCCAGATTCAGCGCCAGGTAGGGCAGTGAGTCGAGGAGGGCCGTGTCATCTGGGCTGGGCCGACCTGGCTCGGCTTCACCGGCGGCGTCGAGTTCGGCCACGCTGGCGAGGGTCGTCTTCTTCTGGGTTTCCAGTTCGTTGTAGCTGCCTCGTAGGCCCTTGGTGAAGGGGTCGTCGTCCTGGGCTTGCCGCAGGATCGTGTTCTGGCGGCGGGCGATGTCGGCCAAGACGCGTTGCAGGCGGTCGCGTTCGGCTTGGCGTTGCCGGGTGACGCGGCCGTCGATGCCGTCGACGTCGGCGGCCAGGATCTCCCGCCGGTGCGGGCCGAACACGCGGTCGGGGAAGAATCGTGACACGGCGTCGAGCACGTGGTCTTCGCGGAGGTAGACGGTCTTGGGGTGGCCCTCGTACCTGTCCGGTCGGCCTCGGTTGTTGTTGCGGGGCCAGCACAGGTAGTAGAGCTTGTTGTGCCGCTGGCCGCCGAACATCCGCCGACCGCAGCCGCAGAACACCATGCCCCGGAACAGGTACGTGCGCCGTGCTTCCGGGTGAGTGTTGCGGTTGTTTCCCACGCGGGAGCCGCGCTTGGCCTGGGTGCGGGCGGTCATCTCGTCGAACATCCACTTCGGGATCAACGGCTCATGAGTGGGCTCCGGCGACCACACCCACTTGACGGGGTCGTTGACCTTGCCCCGCTTGGATCGCGACGCGCGCCGGTTGAACACCCCGGTTGTCACCTCCTCGCGACTCGGGCTTCGGGTGGTGGGTGGATACGGTGGCGGGTGGGCGGTTTTCGGCCAGTCCCACGAGTTCCGGGTCTATCGGGTCAAAGGCAACCTCGCTGTAGGGTTGGCCCAGCCACGGTGCGTGCGGCTCGATGTACGGTCCTCGCTGCGGCAACTCCGCCAACCGATAGCGCCGCGCCACTGCGTCATCGGAACCTGGTCCTCACAAGGCCCACACCGGTCCCGCTGGGCCGTCGGGATGCGCCTGATCGCGCGGTAACAATCCTGCCGGGGCACATACCGTATCCACACGAGTCGCGCCTGCCGCGTGAGCAGGCGTTTCTTGCGTAGATGGCATGGCTTGCGATCGGGTATGCAGGGTCTGACTTCCCGGTGCGGCTTTGGGGAGCATCCCGCAGGGTGTCCCCGAGGTCTGGCGGGACTCCTCGGTTGTCTGAGGAAGTGGCTGGCCTGCCTGGTTCCCATCTCCTGGCGGTTTGGCGCCCGATCGCCAAGTGCCAGGCCCCCGCTTTAGCGGCCAAGTGCCAGGTTCCCGCTCGAGCGGGAACCTGGCAGGTGGTGGAAGCCCTCAGCGGACCAGGGCGGGATCGGCTAGCTGAAACTTCTCCGCCTCGGTGGGCACAAAACCGGCCTTGAGCTCGGCGCGGAGCTTCTCCGTGTCGAGCGCACGCTGCCATTTGGCCACGGCGATGCACGAGACGATGTTGCAGACGGTGCTGGTGAGGGCGCGGGCCTCACTCATGAAACGGTCGATGCCGACGATCAGGGCGACTCCCGCGACGGGGAGCGTGGGCATGACCGTCAGCGTCGCGACGAGGGCGACGAAGCCGCTGCCCGTGACGCCGGCTGCGCCCTTGGAGGTCAGGAGCATCATGCCGAGCATGAGGATGATCTGACCCCAGCTGAGGTGGATGTCGCAGGCCTGACCGATGAACATCGACGCGAGGGTGAGGTAGACGGCGGTGCCGGTGAGGTTGAAGGAGTAGCCGGTGGGGACGACGAGTCCGACGATGCCGCGGTCGCAGCCGATCCGCTCGAGCTTGGACAGGAGGCGGGGCAGCACGGGCTCGCTGGATGAGGTGGCGAGGACGATGAGGAATTCGTCCTTGAAATAGCGGAGCGTGCGCCAGAGGCTGAAACCGGTGATCTTGGCGAGGACGCCCAAGCCGACGACGACGAAGACGATGCAGGCGGCGTAGAAGGCCAGGATCAGCATGCCGAGGTTGCCGATCGACTGGGCTCCGTACTTGCCAATGGTGAATGCCATCGCGCCGAACGCGCCGATGGGGGCGACCTTCATGAGGTAGCCGAAGACGACGAACAGCAGCCGGTTGAAGCTGTTGACGACGTTGAGGGCCAACTGTCCGGGAGCGCCGAGCTTGCTGAAGGCGAAGCCGCACAGCAGCGCGATGACGAGCACGGGCAGGATCTCGCCGTCGGCGAAGGCTCCGACGAAGGTCGTGGGGATGATGCTTAGCAGGAAGTCCGCTGGGTTGCTGCTGGGCAGCTGGCTGGTGTACTTCGAGGCAACCGAGGAGTCGAGGTGGGCGGGGTTGATGTGCATCCCGGCACCCGGCTGGAACAGCATGACCGCGCCGAGGCCGATGGCCAGGGCCAGAGTTGTGAGCACGTAGAACAGGCCGAGCGCGCGGACCAGGGTCGGGCCGACCTTTTTGGTGTCGGTCAGCGAGGTGATCCCGCTGACGATGGTGCAGAAGACGATCGGCGCGATCATGAATTTCACGAGCTTGACAAAGCCGTCGCCCAGCGGCTTGAGCGAGGAGCCGAGCTCGGGCCACAGCGCGCCCACGAGGACGCCGAGCGCCACACCGATGAGGACCTGGACGTACAGGTGTCCGAGGATGGATTTGATCTTCATTGAACAACTCCTGGGTGAACCCCCGTCCATGATGGCAGGGGCTGGTTGACGAGGCCTACGCCGTCCGGGCCACAGGTCGTGCGATTTCGATATCGGCGACGGCTAGATGGCGGGCCGCCCGGTGGAGGGCGACTTCGCTGACGTGACCGGCGTGGTCGGTGACGACTTCGGTCGTGATGACGCCGGCCGGTGTGCCGATGCGCAGGAGCCGGGGTCGTGGGTGCGCACCGTGCACCGAAGGCAGGGCTTTGGCCACGACTGATCCCGGCAGGGCAGAGGCGAGGGAGACAGCAACCGCCGAGGTGAGGCCGATCGCGGGGTGGGGGGCGAGCATCGAGAGCATGCGCACCCGGAGGTCGTGGCTGTTAGCCGCGATCCTCGTTCCGTCGGCCGCGATGTAGTCGCCGGGAGGTGCCACGACACCGACCTTCGGTACCGCGTTCTGCGGCGGATCCTCGGGCTTGCGCAGTCCCATCGCCAGACCCGCGGCGGCGCGGGCCGCTAGGAGCTGGGGAAGGTGCTCGGAGAGGTTGCCGGTCATCGACGACAAGTCGATGCCCACCTCGTCCGCCGGCATGAGGGCTGAAGGTGCCCCGGCATCGACCAGCGTCGCGGTGAGCGTGGTTTCACTGACCGCTATCTCGTCGGCCACGCTCCCTGTCGGCAGGACCGCGCCCGTCGTCTGGCCCCACGGCGCGTGGAACGACAGGCTCACCGGCACGCCGAGCGCGCTGCTGCCCGGAACTTTCGCGGAGCCCGACGTCGGAATGCGGCCTCCGGGCGTCGCGATCGTCCCGCTCAGCACCGCCCCCGTGTTGAGGTTTTGCATACCCACCCGCGTCGTGCCCTCACTCGGGGCAACGATGCCTGTCCGCACGGCATACAGGGCGATCGCCGTGGCGCAGTTCCCGCAGTTGGACCCGAGTTCCACGGTCGCGTCCCCGATCCCGACCTGGGCGAAGAGGTAGTCCAGGTCCGCAGGGCCCTCCGGAGTCGCCTTGATGATCGCGGCCTTCGAGGTCGTCGACGTCGCGCCGCCGACGCCGTCGAGCTGGCGGGCATCTGCCGCCCCGAATGCCTCGGCCAGCAAACTGAGGACCTCCTCACGGCCGGTGGCGTGCTGGGCCACGTCCTCGGCGTCGAAGAGCCAGCATTTGCTCGTGCCGCCCCGATACCAGTGACCGCGGAGTTGCACGGTCTTCTCCTTCACGCTTTGTGGTGCCGCGCCGCGCAGCGCCTGCTCCTTCTACGATCCGAGCCACAGAGGGTTCAGCACAATCACAGGAAAATTGACCATTATCTAGTTTTGCTAAAGTCATGGACTGTGGCTGACCTTGATCTGCACCGGCTCCACCTGCTCCGCGAGGTGGGCCATTTCGGCTCCCTGACATCCGCCGCGACAGCGCTCTCTTTTACGACCTCGGCCGTCTCACAGCAGATCGCCAAGCTCGAACACGAAGTGGGGGTCGCGTTGATCGAGCGGCATCCCAGAGGCGTGGTGCTAACCGACGCGGGCCAGGCACTCCTGCGGTACGCGGACGACATCGACCGGACGATCGAGGCCGCGCGGGCGGAGATGGCCGAGTTCGCGGGTCTCCGGCGGGGCCAGCTGCGGATGGGGACCTTTCCGACGGTGGGCGCTTCGCTGATGCCCGACGTCGTGCTCGCCTTCCGTGCACGCCACCCGGAGGTCGCCGTCACCGTGGTCAGCGCCCGCCGAGCCGGCCTCCTCGAACGGCTTAGGCGGCGGGACATCGAGCTCACGCTTCTGTGGGACTACCCGTGGGAGCACGTCGAGGACGAGGATCTGACCCTGATCCCGCTCATGAACGACCCCACCGTGCTCCTCGTGCCCCGCGAGCACCCTCTCGCCGCCCGTCGTTCCGTGCGGATAGAGGCGCTGCGGGACCAGGAGTGGATCGTGCGCGACGAACACCCCGTAGCCGACGTCCTCCGCGGCATCTGCAGCGACGTGGGTTTCGAACCACGAATCGCCTTCGCCGCCAACGACTATCAGGAGACCCAAGGCATGGTCGCCGCGGGCATCGGCATCGCCCTCGCCCCCCGGCTCGCGCTCAGCGCGCTCCGCCCCGACGTCGTCGCGGTCCCGCTAGCCGGGTCCCCGACCCGCAGGATCCTCCTCGCCCACCTCGCCAACCGCAGGCTCAGCCCCGCAGGGCAGCAGGCCGCATCTGTGTTCCGGTCAACCGCGGAGCGGGCGCAGACCGGCAGCCGCGCGTAAAGCGCCAACCCCTGGCTAGTGTCCTGCGCCGGAATGCGTTGACAATATGATCGCAGTGACTCCAAGATCTCGTCAGCGTTCTTGGTCCAGATGAACGGCCGGGGATCGTTGTTCCACTCGTCGGCCCAGTTGCGGATATCGGCCTCGAGTGCCTGGACGCTGGTGTGTACGCCGCGTTGTACCGGTTCCAGAAAAACCTCGTCCAAGTTCGGGAATCGGCGCGCAACGCCGAGTCGATGCGCTCCACCGCGCGTTCCAGCTCGGTGGAGTCCAGCGAGGCGGCGAAAGTCCAGGCGGGCACAGAACACACCCGGTCGGTGCCGGTGTTCCCGACAGCACGTCCACCCCACGAAGTCGACCGCCCGCCGGGGCTGGCCGAGCAGGGGCCACTCCGCGCAGGAGCGCTCGAAGGCGTTCAGCACGTCCAGCAACCGGTCCTCGGCCAAGGCCAGCCACGCGGTCGCGCGGCTGCGGGTTAGCGGTGCCAGCTCGAAGTTCGCCGCGGTGACCACGCCGTATTCGCCGCCGGTGCCGACGAAGAGCTGGCTGACGTCCTGCGAGGTCGCCTCGCCGTCGGCGCTCGCGCTGCTCGCCGGCCGGCGCCGCGGACTGCTCCGCCGGGTGCCGTCGCGGCACCGCCACGCCATGCTGGTTGAGGTCGGGGTGCCGGACAGTTCGGCGGAGGAGCGTCTGCTCGCGGTGCTCGCCGAATTGGACGAGCGTGGCTGGCTGATCGGCGCGCAGGTGAAAAGCCCGGTCGGCATGTGGGAGGTCCGCCACACTTCCCGGAGATCGCCGAGCGGATGAGCCGGTGTGGAGCTTCGACGTGTCGACACCGCGCGCTGAGATCGCCGCGTTCCGCCTGCGACGTGCTCGCGCGCCTGACCGACCGGTACCCGGAGATCGCCGCCGATCGAGCACGGCATCGGGCTGAAGAACGCCGATATGTACCGCCGCTAGGTTCTGGAGGACGTGCGGGAGCTGTCGTCGGCGTTGAAGCGGCGGTTCGACACCCGGACGGCATCCTCGGTTGGTCGCTGGCCTCACCGGGCCGGGTGAGCAGGTGGAACGGGGGTCGAGCCCGGCGCCCGGGTGGCTTGAGTCGCGCCACATTTCCAGGGGCGACGGCCGGGCGATGGCCGGGCATGGCACCCTTGGTATGGCTGTTCCTGCATTTCGCGACGGGTACGGCTGCGCATGTACGCCCCGGTAGCGCCGGATAGCCGGGCCATGACCAGGAGTGGCTGAGTGGAAAGTTTCTTCTCCTTCATCCTCTACCCGGTGTCGGCGATCTTGTGGTTCTGGCACAAGGTCTTCGGCACCGTGCTAGGGCCTGACAACGGCTTCGCCTGGGCGCTCTCGGTGTTCTTTTTGGTGTTCTCGCTGCGCGTGGTGCTGCTGAAGCCGGCGATCAGCCAGCTGCGCGCGGGGCGCAAGATGGCGAAGTTCGCGCCGCAGATCCAAAAGCTGCGCGAGAAGTACAAGGGCGATCGCCAGCGCATGGCGCAGGAGATGCAGAAGCTGCAGTCCGAGCACGGGGTGAACCCGCTCGGCGGCTGCCTGCCAGCGCTGCTGCAGATCCCGGTGTTCCTGAGCCTGTTCCACGTCCTGCGGAACTTCACGCCGACCGCGCAGAGCAACTTCGTCTTCGACCGGGCGGGCGTCGAGTCGTTCGTCAACGCCAACATCTTCGGCGCCAAGCTGTCGAACTGGATTACCCAGCCCGCGGACCAGCTCGCGCTGTTCGGCACCGACCGGACGTCCATGATGATCGTCGGCATTCCGCTGATGCTCATCGCCTCGGTGGCCACCTTCTTCACCATGCGGCTCTCGGCCAAGAAGCAGACCGACGCCGCGATGGCCAACCCGCAGTCGGCCATGATGGCCAAGTTCATGATGTACATCGCGCCGGTCGGCGCGATCATCTCCGGCTGGTTCCTGCCGATCGCGGTGCTGCTGTACTGGCTGGCAAACAACGCCTGGACGCTGGGGCAGCAGCACTTCCTGACCAAGAAGATCGACCACGAGCAGGAGCGGGAGAAGGAAAAGGAGATCGAGGCCAAGAAGTCCGCGCCGCGGCCGAAGCCGGGCCAGAAGCCGGTGCGCTCCTCTGAGGCCAAGGCCGCTGACGCGGAGTCGGAGTCCGAACCGGCCGCCGCGACGACGGGTGGGCAGCAGGCGACCAAGAGCAGCAGCAACGGCCAGCGGCCGGGAGGCCGGCCGGGCGGTAAGAAGAGCCAGCCGAAGAACCGGCCGGGCAAGCAGGCAGCGGCGTCGAAGAAGGGCAAGAAGCGCCGTTGAGTCTGCAATTTCAACGGAACGCGAGTTCCGAGATTCGGAAGAAGTAGCGGAAGGTCGGTGGGAGGAAAGCCCCACCGGCCCTTCCGCGATTCGGGTGTGGTTTACGCCGGGGTGGCAAGGACGATGCGGTTCTCGTCGTAGCCGAGGTCGCCGCCGACGTAACGACCACCGCAGGTCACCAGCACCAGCCGGTGCGCACCGCCCTGGCCTGCTGCCCGTTGACGAGGTAGGAGTCCAGCCAGTCGCGGGCCCGCTCCCGCCCGCCGTAAGGCTGACCGGGCCGCGTCTCGTGTCCGATCGCCTCCTGCGGGTCGGCGTTCGCTGCGGCGGGGGTGGCGAGCAACGTGCCCCCGGCGAGCACGGCGGAGCCCAGCGCACCGCCGTGAGCCATTTCCTGAACTGCGCATGCAGCTCCAGTTCCGGTGGTGGAGGTGAGAGGCACCGCGCAAGGGGGCATTGGGTGGACCATCCCGGTTACACAACGCCGAAGATTGTGCACGCATCGTTCGCTTCGATCACCTGTTGAGCCCTGCCGCGGGCGGCGGTGCCGCCGGGCGCTCGCGCGGTGCAGCGCCGGTGATCGATTGGCAACGACTGGTGACCGTTGCTGTTCGCGAAATCGATATCTAGTAGTGCCCCACCGCGGTGGGGATCGGCGAGATCAAACGGTAAAGTCGGCTTTACCGAAACGGGAACCGGTCAACGCCCCCGATCGTTGTTCCGAGTGACGGCGCAAGCACGCCCCAGGAGGATGAGTTGCGCACAACGAGCAACCCAGCGTTCCGTAACCTGCCGACAACCGGCGGTTACGCGAACTTCAACTACGGCCAGGGGCAGACCGCGCCCTTCGGCCAGGCGCCGGCTGCGCCGCTGCAGACCGCGCGACCGATGACGATCGACGACGTGGTCACCAAGACCGCGATCACCCTCGGTCTGGCGGTGATCACCGGCACGCTGACCTACCTGGTCGGACCGCCGGCCGTCGCGCTGGCGCTGCCGGCCGCGATCGTCGGCCTGGTGATCTCGCTGGTGATCATCTTCAGGAAGAAGGTCAGCCCGGCGCTGGTCATCGCCTACTCGGCCGTGGAGGGCGTGTTCCTCGGCGGGATCAGCTACGTGTTCGGCGCGCTGTTCTCCCCGGGGATCATCATCCAGGCCATCGCGGGCACCATTGGTGTCTTCGCGGCCATGCTGGTGGTCTACAAGACGGGTGCAATCCGCGTCACCCCGAAGCTGACCAAGTGGATCATCGGCGCGGTGGCCGGTGTCGCGGTGCTAATGCTGGTCAATCTGATCGCCAGCTTCTTCACTCCCGGCGGCCTGGGGCTGCGCGACGGCAGCGGGCTCGCCATCGCGTTCAGCCTGCTGTGCATCGGGATCGCGGCGTTCAGCTTCCTGCTGGACTTCGACGCGGCGGACAAGGCGATCAAGGGCGGCGTGGAGGCCAAGTTCGCCTGGTACATCGCCTTCGGCCTGATGACCACCCTGGTGTGGCTCTACCTGGAGATCCTCCGCCTGCTCTCCTACTTCCAGAGCAGCGACTGACGGGAAAATTTTTCCAGACTCGCTTTGCGTAGCGGTGCGGGTGGCGCAACCTCAGACGCTGTCTGGCTACGGGATCCCCGATTTGCCTATGGCCAACAACGCGGCTTCGGGGCTGTCCTCGCCAGACGGCCGTCTGAGAACCCGTGGCGGTGCCGGTGGAGGGTGGGCTTAAGCGGCTTCGCCGCTTGCGACGCCCCAGGCAGTGCGAGCATTCACCGGCGCGGCGGCGGTTTCAGCAGTTGATTGCAGGGGCTGCCAGCGGCCATCGAAACGGGCCCAACTGTCCATGTTGGACGGCGGGGCCCGTTTCTTGTCGTTTTATGGGGTCTATTCGGAGTGGAGGGCACTTTGACCGAGTGGTGAGTTGGTCAAAGGTGCTCTTCGCCCGGCACCTCATCGTTTGAATCAGCTGAGGCGTTCCAGGACCATTGCCATGCCTTGGCCTCCGCCGACGCACATTGTTTCCAGGCCGAACTGCTTGTCGTGCCACTGGAGCGAGTTGATCAGCGTCGTCGTGATCCGGGCGCCGGTCATGCCGAACGGGTGCCCCACGGCGATCGCGCCGCCGTTGACGTTCAGCTTCTCCAGCGGGATGCCCAGGTCCTGGTAGGACGGGATCACCTGGGCGGCGAACGCCTCGTTGATCTCCACCAGGTCGATGTCGCCGATGCCCAGCCCGGCCCGCTTCAGGGCCTGCTTGGAGGCTTCCACCGGGCCGAGGCCCATGATCTCCGGCGAAAGGCCGGAAACGCCGGTCGACATGATCCGCGCCAGAGGGGTCAGGCCGAGCTGCTTGGCCTTGGTGTCGCTCATGATCACCAGGGCGGCGGCGCCGTCGTTGAGCGGGCAGCAGTTGCCCGCGGTGATCCGGCCGTCGGGGCGAAACACCGGCCTGAGCCCGGAGACGCCCTCCTTGGTCACGCCCGCGCGAGGGCCGTCGTCGGTGTCGACGACCTTGCCGTCGGGGGTGGTGACCGGGGTGATCTCGCGGCTCCAGAAGCCGTTGGCGATCGCCTTCTCGGCCAGGTTCTGCGAGCGGACGCCGAAATCGTCCATCTCGTCGCGGCTGACGCCCTTGAGCCGGGCGAGGTTCTCGGCCGTCTGCCCCATCGGGATGTAGACGTCCGGGATCTTGTCGAAGGTCCGCGGGTCGGTCCAAGAGTCCGCGCCCTGCTCGGCGGTCTGCTGGGTGCGCGCCTGCGCGTCGGCGAACAGCGGGTTCTTCGTGTCCTCGAGCGAGTCGGAGTTGCCCTTGGCGAACCGGGACACCATTTCGACCCCGGCGCTGATGAACACGTCGCCCTCGCCGGCCTTGATCGCGTGCAGGGCCATCCGCGTGGTCTGCAGGCTCGACGAGCAATAGCGGGTGACGGTAGTGCCGGGCAGCTGGTCGTAGCCGAGCAGCACGGCGACCACGCGCGCCATGTTGTAGCCCTGCTCGCCGCCGGGCAGCCCGCAGCCCAGCATCAGGTCGTCGATGTCTGCCGGGGCCAGCTCGGGCACCTTGTCCAGCGCGGCGCGGATGATCTGCGCGGTGAGGTCGTCGGGCCGGAGATCCTTCAGCGACCCCTTGCCGGCTCGGCCGATGGGGGATCGCGCGGTGGCGACGATGACTGCTTCGGGCATGGGAACTCCTTTGTCCGCGGTCGCAGGCGGGCGGGACGCCGCGCTCGCGACCGCCTCAGGCGACGTGGCCTACCGAACGGTCACTTTAAGGCCGGTACCCACATCTTGGCGGTGATGACGGTCACCGGACAAGAGGCAAACCGACCGGTCAGTACGTCGCTTCGGGTGAGGTCAGGGGTCCGTGCGGCGGTGCAGCCGCTGGTTGAGCCGGGCCACGAGCCGGCTGGTCGGACGGCGTGCCTCGGCCGCCTTCGACCTGGTCGGAGCGGGGGGCAGCGGGCCGCCCTCCCACTCGCCGAGGGCCGCGCACATCGCCGGGAGCAGGATCGTCGCCGCCGCCTCGTAGCCCGCCGCCGACGGGTGGAACCGGTCCGGGCTGAAGAACTCGCCCGGCCGTGCGAGGAACTCCGGCGACAGCAGGTCCGCCAGCGGCACCGCGCGCCCACCGGAGGCTTCCACCACGCGCCGCTGCGCACGACCGAGCGCGAGGCTCCAGTGCCGCGCGATGGAGCGCAGCGGCTGCGGGATCGGCCGAATGGAGCCCAGGTCCGGGCAGGTGCCGACGACCACCGCGACACCCGCGTCGACCAGCCGTCGCACCGCGTCGCCGAGCAGTTCCGCGCAGGCCGACACCGGCAGCTTCGACGTGACGTCGTTGGCCCCGATGATGATCAGCACCAGCTGCGGCGGACGGATCAGCGCGGCGTCCACCTGCGCCGCCAGCTCCTGCGAGGTGGTGCCGACGATCGCGCGGGTGGTCAGCGTGACCGGCCTGTCGAGCTCCTCGGCGAGGCCGCGGGCCAGGCGCACCCCGGGCAGGTCGGCCGGGAAGTCGACGCCGAGCCCCGCCGCGGCGGAGTCGCCCAGCACGGCGAGCTCCAGCGCTTCGACGTCGTCGGGCAGGTCCCGGCGCGGCACAGGGCCGACGCCGCTGGGCAGGTGGATGCCGTCGGCGCGCAGGGGATCGTTGGCCGGTGGGCCGATCACCCGCCGCGCGTACCGGGACTGCCCGTTGAGCAACCCGTACGCCGCGCCGGAAAGTCCGCCTGCGGTGCCCGCCGCCAGCAATGCGAGCCGGAATGCCTTCGCCGCGATCATTCGGCCCTCCCTCACCAGTACTGCGGCCGGGTTGCGGACGCACCAACGGGGGATGGGAAATATTCACCCACATCGCCCCGAAACCGCGCGGCGAACACACCCCGTCATTAGGCAAGACGCGGCGCGGACCGAAATCGTTCCCTGTTCGTGTGTCGCTTTCCAGGTCCCTTCGGTTAGCCGGTGACCGGCCGATTAGGCTCGGCGTCACACACCGGCGAGCAGCAGTTACGAAGGATCGAGGACCGGACGTGGACTACGTCGAGCACGTCACCGAACTGGTGGGCAATACACCGCTGGTGCGGCTTAACGCGGTGGCCACCGGGCAAACCCCGGTGCTTGCCAAGGTCGAGTACCTGAACCCCGGCGGCAGCGTGAAGGACCGCATCGCGCTGCGCATGATCGAGGCCGCCGAGGCGTCCGGCGAACTACGCCCTGGCGGCACCATCGTGGAGCCGACCTCCGGCAACACCGGGGTCGGACTGGCGATGGTCGCCCAGCGCAAGGGCTACCGCTGCGTGTTCGTCTGCCCGGACAAGGTCAGCGAGGACAAGCGCAACGTCCTCAAGGCCTACGGCGCGGAGGTCGTGGTGTGCCCGACGGCCGTGCCACCGGAGCACCCGGAGTCCTACTACAACGTCTCCGACCGCTTGACCCGGGAGATCGAGGGCGCCTGGAAGCCGAACCAGTACGCGAACCCGGCAAACCCGGAATCGCACGTGCACTCCACCGGCCCGGAGATCTGGAAGCAGACCGGCGGCAAGGTGACGCACTTCGTGGCCGGCATCGGCACTGGCGGCACCATCTCCGGCACCGGCGACTACCTCAAGAAGGTCTCCGACGGCCGGGTGCAGGTCATTGGTGCCGACCCGGAGGGCTCGGTCTACTCCGGCGGCAACGGGCGGCCCTACCTGGTGGAAGGCGTCGGCGAGGACTTCTGGCCGACCACCTACGACCGGGACATCTGCGACGAGATCGTGGCGGTTTCCGACGCCGACTCCTTCGAAATGACCCGCCGCTTGGCCCGCGAGGAGGCGCTGCTGGTCGGCGGCTCCTGCGGGATGGCGGTTGCGGCGGCGCTGAAGATCGCCGAGAAGACCGGCCCGGACGACGTGATCGTCGTGCTGTTGCCCGACGGCGGCCGCGGCTACCTGACGAAGGTCTTCAACGACTCCTGGATGGCCTCCTACGGTTTCCTGTCCCCGGACCACGGCGGCGGGTCGGTCGGCGACGTGCTGCGCCGCAAGGACGGCACCATCCCGGACCTCGTGCACGTTCACCCGAACGAGACCGTCGCCGAGGCGGTCGCGATCCTGCGCGAGTTCGGTGTCTCGCAGATGCCGGTGGTCAGCGCGGAGCCGCCGATCATGGCCGCCGAGGTGGTCGGCGCGGTCAACGAGCGGGACCTGCTCGACGCGCTGTTCGCCGGCCGCGCGAACCTTGCGGACCGGGTCGAGCTGCACATGTCGCCGCCGCTGCCGACCATCGGCGCCGGCGAGGAGATCAGCGCCGCGATGGCCGCGCTGGCAGGGGCTGACGGGGCCATGGTGCTGATCGATGGGAAGCCCGCGGGCGTGGTGACCCGACAGGATGTGCTCGGGTTCATCGCTGGCCGATGACGACTTGTTGCGGAACGGCACTACGCTGCTGGTCGATCAGCTAGCGTGTGTGATCGCATGCCCAGGATTTTTGCTTTAAGCCTCGAGGAGTAGGACACCCGATGAGCTCTCCGCAGCCGCCGGACGGCGGTCAGCAGGGTTCGGACCCCATTTCGAACCGGATGGACCCGCAGGACCCCAACCAGGCCGGCAGCGACGCGACCCAGGTCGTCCGACCTGTGCAGGCGCAGGGCCAGCAGCCACCGTCCGACTCGACGCAGGTTGTGCCGCCGTCGATGCAGCCGCCGCAGCCCATGTACCAGCAGCCAGGCCTGGCCGGTCAGGGCGGCGGTGCGGAGGCGACCGCGATGGTGCCGCCGTCGATGCAGCCCCCGCAGCCCATGTACCAGCAGCCGGGCACCCAGAGCCAGCCCGGCGGTTTCCCGGCGCAGCCGCAGCAGTCGGGCCCGTCGAGCGGCGGCTTCCCGGCGCCGCAGGCGCAGGCGGGCTACGGCGCCCCGGCGCCCCAGGCCACCTACGGCCAGCCCGCGGGCCAGGACCAGGGCAGCAAGGGCCTGGCGCTGACCGTCGGCTGGATTTCGATCGCCATCGGTGCCATCGGCGCGATCTTCAACCTGATCGCCGTCATCGGCCTTGGTGCCGCGTACCAGTACCTGGAGAGCCAGGCATCTGATCTCGAGGGATACGGTGTCGACACGGCGAAGATCACGGGGTCTTTGCCGCCGTACGGTCTGGTCCTGACGCTCCAGATCGTGCTGCTGCTCTCCAGCCTCGTGCTGCTGGCTGGCGGCATCATGATCATTCTGAAGAAGAGTCTCGGCCCGATCCTCGTTGTCGCGGCTTCGGGTCTGTACATCATCGCGCAGCTGGTGACCCTCTTCACCGGCTACGGCTCCGGCCCCGCCATCTTCGGTGCCATCTTCTTCTGTCTGGTCGCAGCCGCGATCGGTGTGCTGGCGTTCCTGCCGGGCACCCGGCAGTACATCGCCGCTGGTTCCGGCGCCCCGGCCCCGGCCGCCGGAGGCTTCGGCCAGCAGGGGCAGCCTGGCCAGCCCCAGCAGTTTGGCCAGCCTGGCCAGCCCCAGCAGTTTGGCCAGCCTGGCCAGCCCCAGCAGTTCGGCCAGCCTGGCCAGCCCCAGCAGTTTGGCCAGCCTGGCCAGCCCCAGCAGTTCGGCCAGCCTGGCCAGCCCCAGCAGTTTGGCCAGCCTGGCCAGCAGCCCGGTGGCTTCCCGCCCGCCAGCGGGCAGCAGCCGCCGCAGCCGCCGCAATGGTGACGAGCTGATCTCCTGGAACGGCCCCCGACCTGCCATCCGGTCGGGGGCCGTTTCGCATCGCGGGCCCGGGTCGGCGGATCGGCCGCCGGGCCGTACGCTGCTCAACATGAGTGACGGCTTCGCCACCCGCGCCATTCACGCGGGCCAGGAGGCAGACCCGACGACCGGTTCGGTGATCGTGCCGATCCACGCCACGTCGACCTACGCCCAGGACGGGGTCGGCGGCATGCGCGGCGGCTACGAGTACTCCCGCACCGGCAATCCCACCCGCACCGCGCTGGAGGAATGCCTGGCCGCGCTGGAAGGCGGCCGGCACGGGCGCGCGTTCGCCTCGGGCATGGCGGCCACCGACGCGGTGCTGCGCTCCACCCTGCGGCCCGGGGACCACCTGGTCATCCCGGACGACGCCTACGGCGGCACGTTCCGGCTGGTGGACAAGGTGCTCAGCGGCTGGGGCATCGAGTACACCCCCGCCCCGGTGTCCGATGTGGACGCCGTTCGGGCGGCGATCCGCCCGAACACCAAGGTGATCTGGGTCGAGACGCCCACCAACCCGCTGCTCAACGTCGGCGACATCGCCGCCCTTGCGCAGGTGTCCCGCGATGCGGGCACGAAGCTGGTCGTGGACAACACCTTCGCCTCGCCGTACCTGCAGCAGCCGCTGGAGCTCGGCGCGAACGTCGTGGTGCATTCGACCACCAAGTACCTGGGCGGGCATTCCGACGTGGTGGGTGGCGCGGTGGTCACCTCCGACGACGAGCTCGCCGAGCAGGTCGCGTTCCTGCAGAACGGGGCGGGCGCGGTGCCTGGGCCGTTCGACGCGTTCCTGACGTTGCGCGGCGTTAAAACCCTCGCGGTACGGATGGAGCGGCACAGCGCCAACGCCGAGCGCATCGTCGCTGCGCTGGTCGGCCACCCGAAGGTTGCGAAGGTGCTCTACCCGGGTCTGCCGGAGCACCCCGGCCATGAGGTGGCGGCGAAGCAGATGCGCCACTTCGGCGGCATGGTCTCCTTCCTCCACGCCGACGGCGAGGCGGCGGCGCTGGAGGTCTGCTCGCGCACCCGGCTGTTCACGCTGGCCGAATCGTTGGGCGGGGTGGAGTCGCTGATCGAGCACCCGGGCCGGATGACGCACGCCAGCACCGAGGGCTCGATGCTGCAGGTCCCGTCCGACCTGGTGCGGTTGTCGGTCGGCATCGAAGATGCCGACGACCTGGTCGAGGACCTCCTCACCGCCCTCGGCTGATCCCGGCGTTCCGGGACGGAGCTTCGGGCGAATGTCGAGCACACGGGGTTTCGGCGGCTCGGGGATCAGCGTTCGAGGGACGGGTCGCTGCTGCCGAGCGGACGAGTGTCGGTCGCGTACCGGGGATTGACCGGGAGGTCGTCGGGCCTCAGGCAGCCGCCGATCAGCTCCACCACGCCGTCTTGCCAACGGTAGGAACCCGGCTCGTCACATCCGGATTGCAGCACCGCGAACACCGCGGCGCCGGACAGGGCCGCCGCCGTGACAAGGCCGGTGACCAGCGGGAACGCGCTGTTCATAGGGGTCAGCCGCGTCATGCTTCCTCCTATGTTCGACCCCGGCACCAACGTCGGACGAACGGCACGCGCGCCACCGGGCCCGGTGCTTCACGAGTGCTCGACGACCGCGCAGTGCCCCCTCCGCGACAGCTTGCCCCGCACAGCCCTCGTCGGCTGCCAAGCCTTCCTCGCGGTGCGGTCCGGGTGACCGGCCGCTCGTTCGAGGGTACCGAAAGTGCCGCAGGTGGCCCGGGTTGCGAGGTGGCACGATTGGCCCATGCCGCTGGTCGATCTCGGCCGAATCCGGGCCGCCGACGAGCAGCTCGCCGGGATCGCGCGGCGCACCCCCGTCGAGCATTCCCGGGTGCTCGGCGAGTACTGCGGCGGCGAAGTCTTCTTCAAGTGCGAGAACCTCCAGCGCACCGGTTCGTTCAAGCTCCGCGGCGCCTACGTTCGGCTGCTCGCGCTGGACGAGGTGCACCGTGGTGCCGGGGTGGTCGCCGCAAGCGCTGGGAACCACGCGCAGGGTGTGGCGCTCGCGGCGTCGCTGCTCGGCATCCACGCCACGGTGTTCATGCCGGAGCTGGTGCCGCTGCCCAAGCTAGCGGCCACCAAGTCCTACGGCGCCGACGTCAGGTTGTACGGCGCTGTGCTGGAGGAAACGCTCGCGGCGGCGCGGGAGTACGCGCGGCAGACCGGGGCGGAGTTCATCCACCCCTACGACCATCCCGACATAATCGCAGGTCAGGGTACTGTCGGACTGGAGATCCTGGCCCAGGTACCCGAAGTTCGCAGCATCGTGGTCCCCACCGGAGGCGGCGGGTTGGTCGCGGGCATCGCCGCGGCGGTCAAGGCCGAACATCCGCACACCAAGGTGCTCGCGGTGCAGGCCGAGCAGGCCGCGGCGTGGCCGGTTTCGCTGGCCGCGGGCAAGCCGGTGCGGCTGACCGAAGAAACCCAGACGATGGCCGACGGGATCGCTGTCGGCGAGCCGGGTCCGGTGCCGTTCGCGCACGTGGCGGAGCTGGTCGACGGCGTGCTGACGGTCAGCGAGGAGGCCCTGTCGCGGGCCCTGCTGCTGTGCCTGGAGCGGGCGAAGCTCGTGGTCGAACCGGCCGGGGGAGCCGCCGTCGCGGCGCTGCTGGAGCATCCCGAGCAGGTCACGTCGCCGACCGTTGCGGTGCTCTCCGGCGGCAACATCGACCCGTTGCTGCTGCTCCAGCTGATCCGGCACGGCATGAGCTCGGCAGGCCGCTACCTCTCGCTGCGGGTGCGGGTGCCGGATCGGCCAGGTTCGCTGGCGGGCCTGCTGGCGAAGCTGGGCGAGCTCTCCGCGAACGTCATCGACATCGAGCACTCCCGGATCTCCGGGGCGCTAGCGCTTGGCGAGGTAGACGTCGAGATCTCGTTGGAAACCCGCGGCCCCGAGCATCGCCAGGGCGTCGTCGACGAACTCGAAGCCGCGGGCTTCACCCTCGTGTCCGAAGGCTGATCCCAATTGAGCTTTCCAGCCGCACCATCAGGCTTCCAGCATCGCGGCTGCAAATCGGCCAGAAGAATAAGGCCCAATGGGAATCGGTGCGCCGATTCCCATTGGGAGCGTAATGTTCACAGATTTCCGCGGCGCTCCTGCTCGCGTTCGATCGCCTCGAAGAGGGCCTTGAAGTTGCCCTTGCCGAAGCCCAGCGAACCGTGCCGCTCGATCAGCTCGTAGAACACGGTCGGCCGGTCGCCGACCGGCTTGGTGAAGATCTGCAGCAGGTAGCCGTCCTCGTCGCGGTCGACCAGGATGCCGTGCTCCTTCAGCGTCTCGATCGGGACCCGCACCTCGCCGATCCGGGCCCGCAGCGCCGGGTCTTCGTAGTAGGCGTCCGGCGTGCTCAGGAACTCCACGCCGGCGGCCCGCATCGCGGTTACGGTCTTGATGATGTCGCCGGTGGCCAGCGCGATGTGCTGGCATCCCGAGCCCCGGTAGAACTCCAGGTATTCGTCGATCTGCGACTTCCGCTTTCCGACGGCCGGCTCGTTGAGCGGGAACTTGACCCGGTGGTTGCCGTTGGCCACCACCTTGCTCATCAGCGCCGAGTAGTCGGTGGCGATGTCGTCGCCGACGAACTCGGCCATGTTCACGAAGCCCATGACGCGGTTGTAGAACTCGACCCAGCGGTCCATCTGGCCGAGCTCGACGTTGCCCACGCAGTGGTCCACGGCTTGGAACAGTCGCTTGGGGGCGTCGGTCGGCTTGACGTAGCTGCCCTGCTGTGCGACGTATCCGGGCAGGTAGGGGCCGGCGTAGCGGCTGCGGTCCAGCAGTGTGTGCCTGGTCTCGCCGTAGGTCGCGATCGCCGCCGTCCGGATCGTGCCGTGCTCGTCGGAGACGTCGTGCGGTTCTTCGAGCACCGTGGCGCCCTGCGCGCGGGCGTGCTCGACGCACTTGTCGACGTCGAGCACATCGAGGGCGAGGTCGACCACGCCGTCGCCGTGCCGGCGGTGGTGGTCGGCGAGCGGGCTGTCCGGGTCCACCGCGCCCTTCAGCACGAACCGGCCCGACCCGGACTTCAGCACGAAGGCCTTGTGGTCCCGGTTGCCGTGCTCGGGACCGGAATACGCGATCAGCTCCATGCCGAACGCGACCTGGTAGAACAGCGCGCTCTGGGTGGCGTTGCCGACGACGAACACCACTGCGTCGAGCGCTTTGACAGGGAACGGGTCCTTCGAGTCGTCGTGTTCGACGAGGCCGACGAGGCGCTGCATCTGGCCGAACGTGACGTCGTCGAGCTCCGCGGTCTGGCTGCCGTGGTTGACGGTGCCGGTCACGATGTCCTCCCGTGTTTTCGCCGAAGCGCTGACGGGGTTAGCGTGCGCTGGACAGGTCATCCTGAGCAATAGTCGTTGATTTCGCTGCACAAACTGGTCAGCATTTGATCCAAATGGCTGGCTGTATTGGTCAATCTGAACAAGGGATGTGACATGCCCAATGCCGAGGGGCTCGATGCGTTGGACGCCCGGTTGCTGCTGTTGCTCTCCGACGAGCCCCGGCTCGGGGTGCTGGAGTGCTCGCGCCGGCTCGGCGTCGCGCGTGGCACCGTGCAGGCGCGGATGGATCGGTTGGTGCAGCGCGGCGTCCTGCTGGGCTTCCCGCCGGAGCTGGACCTGGCGGCGATGGGTTACGGCCTGACCGCCTTCGCGGTGCTGGAGATCGCACAGGGTTACCGGCGCCTGGTGTCGGAGCAGCTGGCGGCGATCGACGAGGTGTGCGAGGTGCACGCGACGACCGGGCAGGGGGACCTGTTCGTGCGGATGGTCGCCCGCTCCAACGCCGACCTGCAACGGGTCATCGACGAGATCGTCGGGGTGTCCGGGGTTCGGCGCACCTCGACGTCGATCGCCCTGTCCACGCCGGTGGCTCCGAGGGTGCGCCCGCTGCTGGAACGCCTAGCGGCCGATGACGCACGCCGGGAGTCCTGATCTGGCGCAAAACACAGCGGGCGTCCCCCTTTACCGGGGACGCCCGCGGGAAAAATCAGATCGGCTCAGCCGGAGAAGGGCTCGGCCTTGACCAGGGTTACCGTCATCGTGCCGCCGTTGGGCAGCTCGTACTCCCGGCTCTCGCCTTCCTTGGCGTCCAGCAGCGCCTTGCCCAGCGGGGAGCTCGGCGAGTAGACCTCCAGCTCGCCGTGCGCGCCTTCCTCGCGGGTGGCCAGCAGGAACTTCTCGGTCTCGTCCTCGCCGTCGTAGCGGACGGTCAGCACCGAGCCCGGGCGGGCGACGCCCGACTCCGTGGGCACGTCGCCGACCTTGGCGGTGCGCAGCAGCTCCTGCAGCTGACGGATGCGGGCCTCGATCTGGCCCTGTTCCTCGCGTGCGGCGTGGTAGCCGCCGTTCTCCCGCAGGTCGCCTTCCTCGCGGGCCTCGTTGATCTTCGCGGCGATCGCCGGGCGGTTGGCCACGAGCTCGTCCAGCTCTCCCTTGAGCCGGTCGTAAGCATCCTGGGTCAGCCAGGTCACCTGGGTCTCGCTCACGGTCACCACTCCTCGTCGACTGCGGCCCGCGTTTCCCCACGGGCGAATTGCATTTCCGCGCTTTATTTCTCGGCGATAGCCAAGTAACGGAAAAACACGGCCCGCGCGGGACCGTGCTGAAGTCGACAATAGCACGAGGCACCACGACCCGGGGCGGGATTTTCCCAGCACCCGGCGCGGTACGCCGGTGTTCACCCAGTTGGCCGTAGGCGGGTGGACAAATATTCAGGAACGTTGTAAGTGCAGCCGTACACCTCCCCGATGGTCGCTCGGGCGGAGGTCCGCAAGATAGTCTCCTGCCTGGTGATGTCGTCCGCAGGTTGGATCAGGACCTCTTTGCGACCGACTTCCTCACCGGACTCGGCGCGGGCGCGCACCACGCAGTCGGCGGGCCGCTGCGGTTCGTCGCGCCGGACCTCCAGGACGATCTGCACCGAGTGGTCGTCGAGGATCTCGAACGCGACCTGCTTGCCCTCGATCGGCGCGCTGCCGAGGTTGCGGTAGCCCACGATCGCCACGCTCACCAGGGCGACCAGCACGACCGCTGTCAGCGCCCAGCGGAGACCCGGGCGCGTCCGCGTGCGGGCACGCGAACCATACCGGTTCTGCGGGATCTGCTGGTTCGTCACCGAGCTGGGAGGCCTTTCGACTGCGGGCTTCGCCACCGCCCGCGGACGGGTCATGCGGGGGCTGGCGCCAGGAACGTCGGACCCACCGGGAACAATGGGACCCGACATCCACGTTAAGTATCCCTGGGGTGTCCCGCGGCCTGTCAGCGGGGCCGCGTTCACGAGAGATGCTGCAAAGCGGGAGGACTACCGGGCGATGGCGGACAAGCTGCGGCTGATGACGGTGCACGCGCACCCGGACGACGAGTCCAGCAAGGGCGCCGCGACGACCGCGCGCTACGTGGCCGAAGGTCACGAGGTGATGGTGGTCACCTGCACGGGCGGTGAGGCGGGCAGCATCCTCAACCCGGCCATGGACCGGCCCGAGGTCGTCGAGAACCTGACGGAGGTCCGCCGCGCGGAGATGGCCGCGGCGGCCGAGATCCTCGGGGTGCAGCACCGGTGGCTGGGCTTCGTAGACTCCGGGCTGCCGGAGGGCGACCCGCTGCCGCCGCTGCCGGAGGGCGTCTTCGCCACCGTGCCGATGGAGGTTTCGACCCGCGAGCTGGTGAAGGTGATGCGGGAGTTCCGCCCGCACGTGGTTATCACCTACGACGAGAACGGCGGCTACCCGCACCCGGACCACATCCGGTGCCACGAGATCTCGGTGGCGGCCTTCGACGCGGCCGGCGACCCGGACCTGCACCAGGACGCGGGCGAGCCGTGGCAGCCGCTGAAGCTGTACTACTCGCACGGCTTTTCCCGCAAGCGCATGCAGCTGTTCCACGAGGCGCTGCTGGCCGACGGCCTGGAGTCGCCGTACGGCGAGTGGCTGGAGAAGTGGGACTCGACCCGGCCGGACCCGGACGAGCGGGTCACCACCCGGGTCGCGTGCGGGGAACACTTCGAGCAGCGGGACGACGCGCTGCGAGCCCATGCGACCCAGATCGACCCGAACAGCCGCTGGTTCGCGGTACCGCTCGACATCCAGCGCGAGTTGTGGCCGACTGAGGACTACGAGCTGGTGCGCTCGCTGGTCGACACCACGTTGCCGGAAGACGATCTGTTCTCCGGCGTGCAGGAGAAGGTGTGCGCATGACTGCCTGGGAGACTGTCGCCCACGTGCTGGCGCAGGCCCCCGCTCCGCCGAACGACCCGGGCGGCCAGGGCGAAGACTTCGGCAAGTCTTCCCCGGTCGGCCTGGTGCTGCTGATCGTCTTCGCCATCGCGGTGGTGCTCCTGGTCCGCTCGATGACCAAGCACCTGAAGAAGGTCCCGGTGGTCTTCGACGAGAAGAAGGCCGAGGCAGCGGCCCCGGCGAGGGTGAAGCAAGCGGAGGCGAAGCGCGGCGAGGAGCCGGAAGCGGAGCCCGGCGAGGCGAAGCCGGACAAGGAAGAAGCCCCCTAGCGGGCGCGAAGCCGAATCCGGTGGCGGTGCGACCGGTGGGTTGGCATGGGTGGCCTACCGGCCGGAGGGCCCGGGCAGGCCCTGGTGCCTCGGTGGTGCCATCGGGCGGTTGGTTGGAAGCCGCCCCTGCAGGCAACGGAATCTCCCCTGATCGATCAGCTGCGGTTGTCCCACCAGAGCCGGTGGCGGCCCACGTAGTCCGACACCGGTTCCTCCGGCCACCGGATCACGTCTTCGGGCGGAGGTTCGTCCACAGTTTCAGGGAAACTGTGAGATCCCCGGGGCCGTCCGCAATTTCAATGGAATTGCGGGGATGCGCGCAGCCGCGAGCCCGGCGGTGCGCTCGGCTTCCAGGGCCTCGCTGAGCTGCCAAACCGTCACCGCCGGGTCCGGTACCGGCGTGTTGGCCGGTGCCGCCGCGTATCGGTATCACCGCGAGAACTCCTGCCACGATTGCGAAAGGGCCGATCACAGCAAGGTAGCCGGGCGGATTCTGGAACAGGCCCAGCAGGATCATGACGCACCACCCTGCCGGGCAGCGGCGCTGCTGCCGCCAAGAAGATGGGCATCGCGGCCGCATATCTCTTTGATGTCGAACGCGGGAAGAAGAACCTCTCGGCGGACCGGCTGGATATCTTGATCGATTCTTACGAGTTTCCGCGGCCAGTTCTCGTTGCCGCGTGCGCAACACCTGCTCCCGGCGAATGAGTGACCGACGAAACCGAGAGACCCCCAGGGTGCCGTAGCGCCCCAAGAGCACTCACAGGCCCTGACCGGTTCAGGTGGTTTCGCCGTGCACCTGGGCGAACGCCCCGTGGTGGAGTTCGCGGATGCGGGCGCCCGCCTCGGAATCGACGACTTCGAGCTCCGCCGCTCCCGGCAGCGCCCATTCCGGAGGCTGCGCCGTTCCCGCCAGCGCCCACGCCGCCTGCCGGGCGGCTCCCCGGGCGACGTACTCCGCGGGCGCGGGCACCGTCACCGGCACGCCGAAGATCAGCGGTGCCGCGACCTGCACCGCCCGTGATTGGGCTGCGCCGCCGATGAGCAGCACCCGGGCCACCTCGACGCCATCCGCGCGCAGCGCATCGACACCGGCGGCGAGTCCGCACAGCATCCCCTCGACGGCGGCACGCGCGAGGTTCTCGGGTGTCATGTTGTCGCGCCGGAGTCCCACGAGGGTGCCGCTGGCGTCCGGCAGGATCGGGGTCCGCTCGCCGTCGAGGTACGGCAGCAGCGCGAGCCCGCTGGCACCGGGCTTGGCCCCGCAGGCCAGCCGGTCGAACTCGGCCATCTCGACGCCGAGCATCGTCGCCGTCGCGGTGAGCACCCGGGCCGCGTTTAGCGTGCACACCAGCGGCAGGAATCTGCCCGTCGCATCGGCGAATCCGGCGATCTGGCCGGTGGGGTCCGCGCTCGGCTTGTTGACCGAGGCGAACACGGTGCCGCTCGTGCCCAGCGACACCACGACGTCGCCGGACCGGACGTCCAAGCCCAGCGCGGCGCCCATGTTGTCGCCCGTGCCGGCCGAAACCAGTTTGCCGTCCCGGGTGCGCCCGGCTGCTTCGGCTGGGGCGAGCACCCGGGGTGTGCGGGGTGTCCGACCGCCGAAGGCGGTGGCCAGCACGTCCTGCCGGTACCGGCCTTCCCTCGGTGACCAGTAGCCGGTGCCGGACGCGTCACCGCGGTCCGTAACGAATTCGCCGGTCAGGCGCCAGATCAACCAGTCGTGCGGCAGCAGTACGTCGGTCACCCGGTCTGCCAGGTGCGGCTCGTGCTCGGACAGCCACCTCAGCTTGCTGGCGGTGAGGCTGGCGACCGGCACGGTGCCGATCGCCTCGGCGCACGCCTGCGGTCCGCCGAGCTCCCGGGTCAGGTCGATCGCGGCCTGCGCGGAGCGGTTGTCGTTCCACAGCAGGGCGGGGCGGACCGGCGTGCCCTGCTCGTCCAGCGCCACCATGCCGTGCTGCTGGGCGGCGATGCCGATGGCGGCGACGTCGTCGAGGAGACCTTCGGTGGCGTTGGTCAGCGCCTGCCACCAGCTCTCCGGGTCCGCGACCGTGCCGTCCGGGTGCGGTGCGCGGCCCTCCCGCAGCACGGTTCCGGTCGTGTCGTCGCAGATCACGACCTTGGCGGACTGGGTGGAGGAGTCAATTCCGGCGACCAGGGTCATCGTGGCGCTCCTATGCTGACCACAGTGGAATTCATCAGTTGCTTTCCTCGGATGGGTGTTTGGTTTCGGGCAGCGGCGCGACCCGCACTTCGGTGCCTGCGTCGCGGATTGCAGCCAGTTCTGGCTCGGGAGTGGCGTCGTCGGTGACGACCAGGTCGTAGGAGCCGACGTCGTGGTAGGCGAAGGTCGCGGTCTTGCCGAACTTGGAGTGGTCGACCAGCAGCACGTTGTGCGCCGCGGATTCGATGACGGCTTCCTTGATGTCGGCGTAGTCCTGGATCGGGTGGAACAGCTGGCCGTCGGCGATGGCCGTAGCGGACGTGAAGGACACGTCGGCGCGCAGCCGGGCCAGTGCGCGCAGCACGTCCGGGCCGGTGCACGAGTCGAATTCGCCGCGGTAACGGCCTCTCAGCAGCACCACTTCGCGTCCGGTGTCGGCGAGGATCTGCGCGACGGCGACCGAGTTGGTCACCACGGTCAGCCGGTCGACCGCCGAAATCCCCTTGGCCAGTGGGAAAACCGTGCTGGAATCGTCGATGAGCACCGTCATGCCCGGCCGGACCTCCGCTGCCGCTGCCGTGGCCAGCGCTTCCTTCTCCGCGACGCGCAGCCCGACGCGAAAGCGGGTCGCGGTTTCCACCGTGAGCGACGGATACGACTCGACGCGTCCGCGCAGCTTGCGCAGCAGCTGGCGTTCGGCGAGCTCGTCGAGATCGCGGTGCATCGTCATGAGGCTGGCCTCGAAGCGTTCCGCGAGTTCGTCGATGCGGGCCCCGCCGTGCTCGATGACATGCTGCAGGACGGCCCGCCTGCGTTGCTCGACCACCGCATCCGACGACCGCACGTTGCCCATACCCGGCTACTCCTGCGGTCGGACGACGGCCTTCACGGCCGCCTCGTCGCGGGTGGAGATGGTGAGCGCCTGCCCGACTTCGGCCAGCCCGAAGCGGTGCGTGACCAGCCGATCCAGGTCGACGGCGCCCGAAGCGGCGAGCGCGATGGCCGTCGGCCACGTGTTGGCGTAGCGGAACGTGCCCGTCAGCTCGATTTCGAAGTTCTGCACGTGGGACAGCGGCAGGGCCAGTTCGTCGCCGCCCATGCCGACCAGCACCACGCGCCCGGCGCGGGCGACCGCGCGGATCGCCTCGACGGTCGCGCCCGGAACTCCCGAGCACTCCAGGAGAACGTCGGGTTCGCAGCCGGACTCGGCCAGCGAGGTCTGCCGAACGTCGACGGTTCCGGTCGCGGCAAGTTCAGCGGCCAGGGCCAACCGGTGGGCGTTGACGTCGGTCACGACGACCTCGCTCGCGCCGAAGGCCCTGGCGGTCTGCGCGGCGACCAACCCGATCGGTCCCGCGCCGGTGATCAGCACCCGCGACCCGGGGCCGACGCGGCCCTTGCGGCAGGCCCACACCCCGACTGAGAGGGGTTCGAGCAGGCCCGCCGCGTCATCGGAAACCGTTTCCGGTACGGGGTAAGCGAATTCCTCGTGCACCGCGACGTATTCGCAGAACGCCCCGTCGATCGGTGGGGTGGCGAAGAAACGCATGTCCGGGCACAGGTTGTATCGGCCGCTGCGGCACTGCGTGCACACGAAGCACGGCACTCCCGGCTCGATGGCGACTCGCTGGCCGGGGGTGTGGCGGGTGACCGCGGCGCCGCACGCGACGACGACTCCACCCGCTTCGTGCCCGAGGATCAACGGCTTCTCGACCAAGAACGAGGCGATGCGGCCGTGCTGGTAGTAGTGCGCATCGGAGCCGCAGGCGCCGACCGAGGTGACCTGGACCAGCACCTCTTGCGGGCCTGGTTCGGGCACGGGGCGCTCTTCCAGCGCGATGTCCCGGGCGCCGCGCAGCACCGAGGCGCGCATGGTCTTCGACATCATTGGCAAGCTCCCGAGGTCAGGCCGGTGGTGAGCCACCGGCGGCCGGCCAGCCGAGCCGGCCTGCGAGCGCCGCAGCGGCCGTAATTATTAGCAGAGATGAGACTATTTGTAACACCTTTTGTGAGAACAAATCGGGCTCGTCGCGCCACCGGGGCTGTGTGCGCCGGGTCGGTCGAAGTGGGAGGCTGGGCGCATGGCGAACCGGCTTGCGAACGCGACCAGCCCCTACCTGCTCCAGCACGCCGACAACCCGGTCGACTGGTGGCCCTGGTCGCCCGAGGCGTTCGCCGAGGCTCGGCGGCGGGACGTGCCGGTTCTGCTGTCCGTCGGCTACGCCGCCTGCCACTGGTGCCACGTGATGGCGCACGAATCGTTCGAGGACCCGGAAATCGCGCGGGTGATGAACGAGAACTTCGTGAACGTCAAGGTGGACCGCGAGGAGCGGCCGGACATTGACTCCGTGTACATGGAGGCCACCCAGGCGATGACCGGGCAGGGCGGCTGGCCGATGACCTGCTTCCTCACCCCGGACGGAGAACCCTTCCACTGCGGCACCTACTACCCGGCGCAGCCGATGTCCGGCATGCCGTCGTTCGGTGAACTGCTGCACGCCGTGGCGCAGGCGTGGAGCGGTCGTGGCGAGGAGGTCCGGAAGGCCGCCACGCGGGTGGTGGAGCAGCTAGCCGCGCAGCGAGCCCCGCTCCCCGAGTCCATTTTGGACGAAGATGTGCTGACCGGTGCGGTCTCCCGGCTGCACGCGGAATTCGACGCGGTCCACGGCGGATTCGGCGGTGCGCCGAAGTTCCCGCCGTCGATGGTGCTGGAGTTCCTGCTGCGCCATCACGAGCGGGTCGGCATGCCGGAGGACGGTCACTCCGCGCTGCAACTCGCCGAAGCCACCTGCTCGGCGATGGCCCGCGGCGGCATCTACGACCAGCTCGCGGGTGGCTTCGCGCGCTACAGCGTCGACTCCGCGTGGGTGGTGCCCCACTTCGAGAAGATGTTGTACGACAACGCCTTGCTGCTCCGGACGTACGTGCACCTCGCCCGGCTCGGCAACCCGCTCGCCGAGCGGGTGGCCCGCGAGACGGCCGGGTTCCTGCTGCAGGACCTGCGGACGCCGGAAGGCGGCTTCGCGGCTTCGCTGGACGCCGACACCGAAGGGGTCGAAGGGCTGACCTACGTTTGGACGCCGGAGCAGCTGCGGGAGGTCCTCGGCCCGGTCGACGGGGAATGGGCGGCGCAGCTGTTCGAGGTCACCGAGGCGGGCACCTTCGAAAACGGCGCGTCGACGCTGCAGCTCAAGCACGACCCCGACGACCCGGCCCGCTGGCGGCGGGTGCGCGACAGCCTCCGCGACGCCCGCGACCAGCGCCCGCAGCCGGACAAGGACGACAAGGTTGTAACCGCCTGGAACGGCATGGCGATCACCGCGCTGGCCGAGACTGCCGAGGTGCTCGACGAACCGCGCTGGATCGACGCGGCGGCGAAGGCGGCGGAGCTGCTGCTGGAGCGGCACCTGATCGACGGCCGGTTGCGGCGCACATCCCGCAACGGCGTGGTCGGAACGGCCGCTGGGGTGCTCGACGACTACGGTTGCTTCGCCGACGGGCTCCTCGCGTTGCACCAGACGACCGGAGAGCCCCGCTGGCTCGAAGCCGCGTGCTCGCTGCTGGACACGGCCTTGGAGCAGTTCGCCGACGCCGACCACCCGGGCATGTTCTACGACACGGCGGCCGACGCCGAATCCCTCGTCCGCCGGCCCTCCGACCCCACCGACAACGCCAGCCCCGCCGGGGCCTCGGCTCTCGCCTCGGCCCTGCTCACCGCTGCCGCGCTCGCCGGCCCGGACGCCACCGCGCGCTACCGCGCCGCGGCGGAGCGGGCGCTCGCCCGTGCCGGGCTCCTCGCGCAGCGCGCTCCCCGCTTCGCGGGTCACTGGCTCAGCGTCGCCGAGGCTCGCGCCCACGGCCCGCTCCAGGTCGCGGTGGTCGGCGAAGCCGACGACGTCGACCGGGCGGCGCTGCTGTCCGCGGCTCGGCGGAGCGCCCCGGGCGGAGCTGTGGCGCTGGCCGGGGAGCCGGAGTCGAGCCGGGTGCCACTGCTGGCGGGGCGGCCGCTGGTCGGCGGAGCCGCCGCGGCGTACGTGTGCCGCGGCTATGCGTGCGACCGCCCGGTCACCACGACCGAAGACCTCATCGATTCCCTGACCCGCTGAGGGCGTCGTGAGTCCGTTGGGTGGCTTGGCTCCAGCTGCCCAGAAGACTCACGGCCCCGCGCTGGCCGGTTTCGCTGCGGGCCGAACGACAACCCTCCCCACCTGCGAAGTAACGGTGTAATTCTGTAATTGGGAGGTGGAGTCATGTATTCGAGGTTTAATCGAACGGCTCGCGGTCGAGGTCGGGGAGGTCCGTCGTGGGCGGGTGGCGGGCGGCGCAGCGAGCCGCCAACGGCCGAGGACGCCAAGGCGTGGTTCACCGGGCGGCTGCCCGATGGGTGGTTCACGGGTAGCCCGACCGTCACCGTGGACCGCGAGGAGATCCTGGTGGTCGGCGAACTGCCGCCGGTGGGCGGCGAATTCGCCGACGACGCCGAGCGCGCCGCCGCGGAGAGCGGCCGGGTCGCGCGCTTCCGCGAGGAGACCCGCGAGGAGCGGATCGAGATCGCCCGCCAAGCGGAGCACCGCTACGGCCGCAAGGTCGCTTGGGGTGCCCGGCTCGGCGACTCCGAGGAGCTGTTCACCACGCTGTCCGTGCCGGTGATGACCCGGCTGCACCAGCCCGAGCGCATGGTGCTGGACACGCTCGTGGACGCGGGGGTGGCCCGGTCCCGCTCCGAGGCGCTGGCCTGGGCGGTGCGCCTGGTCGGCCAGCACACCGAGGACTGGCTGGGCGAACTCCGCGAAGCCCTGTCCAAGGTCGACGAGCTACGCAACCGCGGCCCGCAGCCGCAACCCGGCGACTAGCTTGTTCGGAAGGTGCTGGTGTGGAGCGAATGGACCGTTTGTGTCGTTGATGGAGGTGAAAGATCCATTCGCTTCACAGCGGTTGGTGAGGTGGAGCCAGGCCGTTCTGTGCCCGCCGAAGGGCTCTCGGTGAGGCCCGTCCCCGCCACGACGTATTGGTCATACGTGTGCTGGGATCCCGGAGCCGAGAAGGCCTCTGTGGTCCCGCCACCCGCGCCGCCACGCAAAACGGCGCCTGCGACATTCCTATGCGTAGAGCGCCAGCCAGATCGCGATGTGGTGGCAGACCGCGGCCAACGACACCGCTGCGTGGAAGAACTCGTGGTAGCCGAAGGTCTTCGGCCACGGGTCCGGCCACCGGGTCGCGTAGAAGATCGCGCCCGCCGTGTACATCAGCCCGCCGGCGATCAGCAGCACCAGCACCGCCATCCCGGCGTTGTGCAGCAGGTCGGGGAGTACGAACACCGCGACCCACCCAAGCGCGATGTAGACCGGCACGCCCACCCAGCGCGGTGCGTTGGGCCAAGCGAGCTTTAAGATCACGCCGCCCAGCGCGCCACCCCAGACGACAGCAAGCACCACCGCGCCCGTCGTGGGTTGCATGGCCACCATCGCCAACGGCGTGTAGGTGCCCGCGATAAACAGGAAGATCATCGAGTGGTCGAGGCGCCGCATCCAGGTGCGCGCCCCGATCGTCTTCCAGGTCTTGCGGTGGTAGAGGGCGCTGACGCCGAACAGGCCAAGCACGGTCGCGACGTAGATGGAGGTGCCCACAGCGGCGGCGGCCGACACGGTCGAAGCTGCGAGGGCGATCAACGTGGCACCGGCGGCGACGGACACCACCAGCGACCAGAAGTGGATCCAGCCGCGCATCCGCGGTTTCACTAATGCGGTCGGGCGGCGAGCGGAGAGAGCGCTAGTCACACCTCGAGATTACGGGACCGTAGGTTCGCGGCCAGGGATCCAACGGACGACGTGGTCAACGGCACCGGCGCTCCACCGTGCGTGCAAGTCGGTTACCTGGGGTTCCGCAGCGGCGCGAGCCGCGGCGTTCCGGCGTGATCTGCGCGGCATATCGGACTGCGGCATATCGGACTGCGGCATATCGGACTGCGGCATATCGGACTGCGGCATATCGGACTGCGGCACTTCGGACTGCGGTACTTCGGACTCGAGGTGGAGGACACGCGGCTTCGGGATCCGCGTAGGCTCATCGGGCGTGGCGCTCAAGGTTCGGTTGAAAGAACTCATCTACGACGTGTACGAGCGGCGACTGCGCCGGAAGCTCGACGGGGTGCAACATCCCCGGCACGTCGGCGTCATTCTGGACGGCAATCGCAGGTGGGCCAAGGAGGCCGGCCTGGACGCCGCCCACGGCCACCGCGTCGGCGCCCGCAAGATCGCCGAACTGCTCGGCTGGTGCGAAGAAGCCGAGGTCGAGGTCGTGACGTTGTGGCTGCTGTCCACCGACAACCTCAACCGCACCCCCGACGAGCTGAACGCCCTGATGGAGATCATCGCCGGGGTGGTGGACGAGCTCACCGACCCGGCCACACCGTGGCGGGTGCGGATCGTCGGTGCCCTCGACGTGCTGCCCACCGAGACCGCCGCGCGGCTGTCCGCCGCCGCACTGCGGACCAAAGGGCGCACGGGCATGGAGGTCAACGTCGCGGTCGGCTACGGAGGGCGCCGGGAGATCGCCGACGCGGTGCGCAAGCTGCTGCAGAAGCACGCCGAAGCCGGCACCACGATCGAGGAGCTGGCCGAGGTCCTCACCGTCGACCACATCGCCGAGCACCTCTACACCTCCGGACAACCCGACCCCGACCTGCTGATCCGCACCTCGGGGGAGCAGCGCCTGTCCGGCTTCATGTTGTGGCAGTCAGCGCACTCCGAGTTCTGGTTCACCGAGGCGTACTGGCCGGCTTTCCGTCGGGTCGACTTCCTCCGCGCGCTCCGCGACTACGCGGTCCGGCACCGTCGCTTCGGCGGCTGATCCCGACAAGCGGAAAGGCCAGGTCCGAGAGACCTGGCCTTTCCCGTGCGCTGCTCTCGGTCAGCTGACCTTGGGGTGGTCGACGATCGGGGCGTTGATGCAGTTGTTGAGCTGCGGCGACAGGATCGGCACGACCGCGCCGGCCACGGCGATGTTGTTGCCGCAGGCCTGGACTGGCAGGACGCTGACGTTGTTGTCGTTCGCGATGTTGATGCCGTCGTTGTCGGCGCTGTCGGCGTTGGCGACGGGGGCCAGGGCAAGCAGCCCGGCGGCGGCACCGGCGACGATTGCAGCCTTCTTGAGCACTTTGTTCACTCTCCTCTGTTAACCGCGGTATTCGGAGTTTGCACCAGGTGGACTTCGGAAAAGTCCGCGAGGTGGACATCGAGTCTGTCTTGTTCCGGCTGAAAGCTACCTGCGGCATGCCGGATACCCAAACTCGTTAACACTATTGTGTGAACGCGAATCTCGTATTAGCACGTGGCGATGCGGAATTGCGTGGCGAGAACCTTCCGGCCCGGCGATTGCGCGCAAAAAGGGAGCGTCGGGGTTGGCCCGACGCCCCTTTTCGACATCTGATCCGCCTACCAGAGGCAGCTGGTTCGGCTCGGTCAGCTGGCCTTGGGGTGGTCGACGATCGGGGCGTTGATGCAGTTGTTGAGCTGCGGCGACAGGATCGGCACGACCGCGCCGGCCACGGCGATGTTGTTGCCGCAGGCCTGGACCGGCAGGACGCTGACGTTGTTGTCGTTCGCGATGTTGATGCCGTCGTTGTCGGCGCTGTCGGCGTTGGCGACGGGGGCCAGGGCAAGCAGCCCGGCGGCGGCACCGGCGACGATCGCAGCCTTCTTAAGCACTTTGTTGCTCCTTGTTGGATGGGATGAAGAGCGCGTTCCTTCCCCGGCTGCGCACCCCATAAGTTCCAGCCGGGAGGGCGTACTCGGCGTGAAAGATATCCAGGTGAGCCGAAGAAAAAACACCTCGTTAACACCATTGTGTGATCCGCGTGTGTCGTGTCGCACATTTTTCGTTGCGGCGGCAAATTGTGTGGTTTCGATTACTTGGGGAAACGAGCCCAGTGGTCCGCGCGCGAGTGCGCGGCGTAGTGTCCCGATATGGACTCCGAAGCGCTCGTGACGGAATACGTGCTTCTCGGGCTCAGATTCGAACGGCTCGTCCCGGGATTCGTGGATTCCTTCACTGGGGACCCGGCGCGGCGTCGGCGGGTGCAGGACGAGTCGCATCCCGACCCGCTGCGGCTGACCGCCGACGCGCAGCGGCTGCGCGCTGCGCTGCCGGAGTCCGGACTGGCCGAGCCGCGCCGCCGGTTCCTCGCCGCGCAGCTGACGGCGCTGGAGTGCTCCGGGCGTGGGCTGGCCGGCGAGCAGCTGACGTTCCCGGCCGAGGTCGAGGCCTATTTCCAGGTCACGCCGATGCTCGGTGATCAGGACGAGTACCGCGAGGCGCACCGTGAGCTGGCCGAGGTGCTGCCGGGCCGGGGCTCGCTGCCCGCGCGCCTGAATGCCGTCCGAAGCCGGGATGCGGTGCCAGCCACGCGGCTAAAGGTCTGCGTCCAAGCGGTTTCCAGCGCGCTGCGCGACCGCGTTCGGCGCGAGTTCGGCCTGCCGGCCCAGGAGGTCGTCGACTACCAGATCGTCACCGACAAGCCGTGGAGCGGCTTCAACCACTACCTCGGCGAGTACCGGTCGCGCGTGGCCGTGAACGCCGACGTCGGGCACCGGGCCGCGAACCTGCCGCAGCTCGTGGCGCACGAGTCCTACCCGGGCCACCACACGGAGCACTGCCGTAAGGAGGCCGGGCTGGCGATCCGGGACGCACAGGCCGAGCACACGATCTTCCTGGTCAACACGCCGCAGTGCCTGATGGCCGAGGGCCTGGCCGACCTCGGACTGCAGGCCGCGGTGGGGCCGGGCTGGGGGCCGTGGGCGGCGGAGATCTTCGCGGACCTGGGCATCTGGATGGACGGCGAGCTGGCGGAGCGAATGGAGATCGCGATGAGCCGCCTGCTGACGGTCCGCCAGGATGCCCTCCTGATGTTGCACGATGGCGGCGCGGACGACGCCGAGGTGGCTGCCTACCTGCAACGCTGGTTGCTGATGTCGCAACAGCGGGCCCGGCACCTGGTGCGCTTCATGCGGGATCCGCTGTGGCGCGCCTACACCACCACTTACGTCGAGGGCTACCGGCTGCTGCGCCGTTGGCTGGAAAACCGGCCGGCAGGCACTTCGAGCACCGATCGTTATCGCCGGCTGCTCGACGAACCGCTGGTTCCGGAGTCCGTCCGGGCGGAGCTGGCGGCGAGGGTCTGATCCGTTCACCCGACGCCGATCACCCATTCGGTGGAGTGTTGATCACGTGGAGTGCCTGAGTGGAAGGTGCTCCGCGATGGCCGCCGAAGGTGGTCTGACCGCCTCCGAACGGTGTTCCACTCCCGGTCGACGCGGTCGGCAAGCCCGTGACCTGCGCGGACTTCGAGGAACATGAAGAGAAGTCGACGACTCGGCGAATCACCTGTGTGGCTGCCTGCCGAGACGCAACCTACGCAGGTAGCGTGCGCTGTTGACGGGCCGTTCCAATCGCAAGTCCGTACGCGGCCCGTCCGGGAGGCCCTGATCGTGGCTGCTGGATGGAGCGGACGGTTAGCACGTCCACCTTGGTCGCGAAGGGCCGGTGCCTGGCCCCTGCGGCCACGGCGGACGACCGGTCCGGCCGGGGCGCGACGGGGCCAGGCCCGGCCCGCCGACGAGCGGGTGTGCATGCCACGCCCGCGAGGGAGTAGCCGTGACCGCACGACGTTCCCAGCCTCCAGCGGAGATCCCAGCACGTAGCGGCGAGTCCGCGAGCACCGCGCAAGCCGGCGGCAGGGAGATCCGGACCTACGTCCTGGACACCTCGGTGCTGCTGTCCGATCCATGGGCGATGTCCCGCTTCGCCGAGCACGACGTCGTGCTCCCGGTGGTGGTCATCAGCGAATTGGAGGGCAAACGCCACCACCCCGAACTCGGCTGGTTCGCCAGAGAAGCCCTCCGCGCCCTCGACGACCTGCGGATACAGCACGGGCAGCTGGACAAACCGGTTCCCGTCGGCGCGGACGGGGGCAGCCTGCACGTGGAGCTCAACCACTCCGACCCGCGGGTGCTGCCGCCGGGGTTCCGCACGGACTCCAACGACGCCCGCATCCTGGCCTGCTCGTTGAACCTGGCCGCCGAAGGGCACCGGGTCACGCTGGTCACCAAGGACATGCCGCTGCGGGTCAAGGCCGCAGCGGTGGCCCTGGACGCCGAGGAGTACCGCGCGCAGGACGTGGTGCCGTCGGGGTGGACCGGAATGGCCAACGTCGAGGTGCCGCCGGATACGGTGGACGTCCTGTTCAAGGACGGTATCGCCGACCTCGACGAGGCCCGGGACCTGCCACCGAACACCGGGGTGCGGCTGCTTTCCGGCTCGCAGAGCGCGCTGGGCAGGGTGACCGCGGACAAGCAGGTCAGGTTGGTGCGCGGCGACCGGGAGGCGTTCGGCCTGCACGGCCGCTCCGCCGAGCAGCGGATCGCGTTGGAGCTGTTGCTCGACCCCGACATCGGGATCGTTTCGCTTGGCGGTCGGGCCGGTACGGGCAAGTCCGCGCTCGCGCTGTGCGCGGGCCTGGAGTCGGTGCTGGAGCGGCAGAAGCACCGCAAGGTCCTGGTGTTCCGGCCGGTGTACGCCGTCGGCGGTCAAGAACTCGGCTACCTGCCGGGGACCGAGAACGAGAAGATGGGGCCGTGGGCGCAGGCGGTGTTCGACACCCTCGGCGCGCTGGTCAGTGAGAACGTGCTGGATGAGGTGATGGACCGCGGGATGCTGGAGGTCCTGCCGCTGACCCACATCCGGGGCCGGTCGCTGCACGACTCGTTCGTGATCGTCGATGAGGCGCAGTCGCTGGAGCGCAACGTGCTGCTCACGGTGCTGTCCAGGCTGGGCGCGAACTCCAGGGTGGTGCTCACCCACGACGTCGCCCAGCGCGACAACCTCCGGGTGGGCCGCCACGACGGGGTGGCGGCGGTGATCGAGAAGCTCAAGGGCCACCCGCTGTTTGCCCACATCACCCTCACCCGCTCGGAACGCTCCCCGATCGCGGCCCTCGTGACCGAACTCCTGGAAGGTGACTTCACCCCGTAGAAGATGAGGTGCGGGGCACCTCGTGACCGAGTAACCCGGGCACGGGTGCCCCGCACGCGGCACCACAGCGGGTTCGGGGTCACCAGCCGGTGGGCAGCGGGCGGCCCTCGGCGAAGCCGGCCGCCGACTGGATGCCGACCACGGCGCGCTCGTAGAACTCCTCCAGGCTGCGGGCACCGGCGTAGGTGCAGGACGAGCGCAGACCGGAGGTGATCTGGTCCAGCAGGTCCTCGACGCTCGGCCGCTGCGGGTCCAGGCGCATCCGGGAGCGGGAGATCCCCTCCTCGAACAGCGCCTTGCGGGCCTGGTCGAAAGCGCTGTCGGTGCGGGTCCGGGCGGACACGGCGCGCTTGGACGCCATGCCGAAGGACTCCTTGTAGGCCCGCCCGTGCTCGTCGCGCTGCAGGTCGCCGGGCGACTCGTAGGTGCCCGCGAACCACGAGCCGACCATCACCGATGCCGCACCGGCGGCCAGCGCCAGCGCCACGTCGCGCGGGTGCCGGACACCGCCGTCGGCCCAGACGTGCTTGCCGAGCTTGCGCGCCTCCGCGGCGCATTCGGCGACCGCGGAGAACTGTGGCCGGCCGACACCGGTCATCATCCGCGTCGTGCACATCGCGCCCGGCCCGACGCCGACCTTGATCACGTCGGCGCCCGCCTCGACGAGGTCGCGCACGCCCTCGGCAGTCACCACGTTGCCGGCCACCACCGGGACGGTCGGGCTCGCCGACCGCACAGCGCCCAGCGCGGCGATCATCTTCTCCTGGTGGCCGTGCGCGGTGTCCACGACCAGCGTGTCGACCCCCGCGTCCAGCAGCGCGGAGGCCTTGGCTGCGACATCGCCGTTGACCCCGACCGCCGCGGCCACCCGCAATCGGCCGGAGTCGTCCAGCGCCGGGGTGTAGATCTCGGCGCGCAGCGCGCCCCGGCTGGTCATGATTCCGGCCAGGCGGCCGTCGGCGTCGATGGCGATCGCCACGTTGCGGGCGTGCTGGTCCAGCTGCTCGAACACCTCGCGGGGCTTGGTCTCCAGCGGCAGCACGACCGGGTGCCGGTCGGCGACCTCCCCGACCCGTGCGAACCGGTCGACCCCGGTGCACGCAACCTCGTCGACGACCCCGAGCGGCCGGTTGTCGTCGTCGACGACGACAACGGCGCCGTGGGCACGCTTGGGCAGGAGGTTGAGGGCGTCGGCGACGGCGTCATCGGCGTGCAACACCAGCGGGGTGTCCCACACGGGGTGCCGCGCCTTGACCCAGGCGGTGATCTCGGCGACCGCGCTGGGATCGACGTCCTGCGGCAGCACGACCAAGCCGCCGCGCCTGGCGACGGTCTCGGCCATCCGGCGGCCGGCCACGGCGGTCATGTTGGCGACCACGATCGGCAGGGTCGCCCCGGTACCGTCGCTGGTGGCCAGGTCCACGTCGAAGCGGGACTCGACGCCGGAACGCCGAGGCGCCAGGAAGACGTCGTCGTAGGTCAGATCGGTGGAGGGCCTCTGCCCGTTCAAGAACTGCACGTCTGACCACCATACGGGGTCGAACGTCCCCAGTCGCCTCCCCTGACCTGGCGGGCTGACCTCTGCGTTTCCCAAGGCACAGTTCAAGATCACCAGATCGGTTAGGGTTGAAGTTGATGCCTCGGCGCCTCCCATTGCCACACTTGCCGTGGCTGCGTACCGAGGTACGTGGAAGTACGCCGGGTGTGCCCGCTGTATTGCCGGACCCTGGCCCCTGCGTTTCTAGGCTTCTTCTTCCGTGAGGGGTTCGAAGGAGCTGTAGGCCTGGTAATTGCGGAAGAATCGGCTGTAGATTTCCGTGCCGTCGTCGAAGGTGGCGTCTTCGAGGGTTTTCACCTCGACGATCTGCTTCAGCTTCCAGGTGATCAGTTCGTGGTTCTCGTTCTGGTAGCTGATTTCCTGCTGCTTGCCGTGCTCGGCCGCCTTCTCCCTCGCCTCTTCTTCGGATTCCGCCTTGAGCAGCACGAAGGATTCCTCGTAGAGCGGCTCGTGGTCGGCCGCGTCCGAAGTGGCCTCCAGGACCAGGACCGCGACGTAGTAGTCCAGTTCGACCGCGCCCGCGTTCGCCTGGAACTCGCGCGGGTCGATGGTGCCCGGTCCGATGTTGATCGAGCCGATCGCGTCGAAGTCGTTGCCGCTCATACCGTCAGGATCTCACCCGCCCGGCAGCATGGCGCGAACCGCCTCGATGCTGTCGGCCGATGCGGCGTCCTTGTCGGGCCGGTAGCGCAGCACGCGGGCGAAGCGCAGCGCGACACCGCCCGGGTAACGGGTGCTGGCCTGCACGCCGTCCAGTTCGATCTCCACGACGAGTTCGGGCACGACGTGGACGGTCCAGGCATCGCGGTGGGTCTGACGGCCCTGGAACTGCGCGGTCTGCCAGGCCAGCAGCTCGTCGGTGAGGCCCTTGAACGTCTTGCCGACCATGATCGGCGGGCCGCCGTCGGGGTCTCGCGCGCCCAGATGCAGGTTCGACAGGTACCCGCGACGGCGGCCGTGGCCCCACTCGGCGGCGAGCACGACCAGGTCGAGGGTGTGCTCGGGCTTGACCTTCCGCCAGGACCGGCCGCGTCGCCCCGCCGCGTACACCGAGTCCAGCGCCTTCACCATGACGCCTTCGTGCCCGGCGTCCAGCGCTTCGTCGAACAGATCCGCCGCGCGTTCCGCCGACGGCGAAAGGACCGCCGGAATCCGGTGCTGCGGTGCGATTCGTTCCAGCGCGTCGAGGCGGTGCTGCAGCGGCCGGTCTAGCAGGTCTTCGCCGTCGACGTGCAGGCAGTCGAAGAAGTACGGGTGCAGCAGGAGATCGCGTGAGTTCTGGGCGCCGAACCGGCCCATGGTCTCCTGGAACGGCCGGGGACGCCCGGCGTCGTCGAGCGCGAGCGTCTCGCCGTCCAGTACCACCGCCCGGCAGTTCAGACCTCGCACCAGGTCGACGAGTTCCGGCACATTGCGGGTGATCTCGCGGAGCGTGCGGGTGTAGACGTGCACCTCGTCGCCGTCGCGGTGCACCTGGATGCGTGCACCGTCCAATTTGTACTCGACGCTGACTTCGCCGAGTTCGTCGAGCGCCGTACCCAGGGATTCGGCTGGCGAAGCCAGCATCGGACGGACGGGCCGTCCCACCTCCAAGCGGAACCCGGTGAGCGCCGGTTCGCCGCCGCGCAGCGCGGCCTCGGCAGTCGCGGGAAGCCGGCCGGAGAGCATGAAAGCCCGCCGCACCGCTTCGGTCGGGACCTCGCCTGCTGCGGCGATGGCCTCGACCATGACGCCTTCCAGCGCGCCCTGCCGGAGTTCGCCGCCGAAGAGCCGCACCAGGAACTCCTGCTCGCCGCCGGTCGCCCTGCCAAGCAGGCCGGTCAACGCCTCGGCCCGGCGCTGTCCCGAACCGGCGCCCCGGATCTGTCGCACCGCGTCGATCGCCGAGTCGACATCGGTGATCGTCAGCGCGGGCTCGGCTGCGGGTTCGACCTCCAGCGCGGCCAGCGTCGACCAGCCCACCCCGGCCCGGCCGCCCGGCAGCTCACCGGCCAGCAGCGCTGTCGCCGGGCAGACCTCCTCGGCGTCGAGCCGCGCGAGCAGCCCGGCGATAGCCGCGGTCTTCGCCTTGCGGGAACGCGTCGCCGAGACCTTTCGCGAGGTCGCCACCAAATCTGCGAGCAGCACCATGCGCTCATGGTGCGCACTGCCCCCGACAACCCGCACCCGCGCCGCGCCGACCGGGCATTTCGGGATCGCCCGGAGACCGATGTGCGCAGTGTCCGTCCGATCGTGTGATCCCGGGGCAGGCGAGTGATTGGGTGGTCGCATTGCGCGGGTTGGAAGTGCTTTGCGCCCGCCGCCCCGCTGTTGCCCGCGACGGCGGTTGCGCAGGAATCGCGGCAACCAGCGCCGGTGAAGGTGTCGCCGGACGCCGCTTGATCGATGACCGAGCAGCTGCCGACCGGCGGCATCCGGATGGATGCCGCGAAGCACGCGCTGAACTCGCTGGTGGACGGATTGTGCGCGGACACGCAGCGAAGCCTGCCGGTCTACGCCGACGCAGACCGGCAGCGGCGATGCGGAGTAGGCGTGGGGCTGCCAGGACATCGTCACCGCTCGGCCGGTCGGCCCGCTCGACGCCGCCGAGCTGAAGCAGTAGGTCGACGGGATCCGGCCGTCCGGGTACACGCCGATCGGGCAGGTGCTGCGCGCGGCCGCCGAAGCGCTGCCTGAGGAAGTTCTGCGCTCCATCACCCTGATCTCCGACGGTCTCGACACGTGCGCGCCGCCGGACCCGTGCGAGGTCGCGAGGGAACTCGATGCCTCGGTGTGGACCTGAGCGTGCACACCGCGGGCTACCAGGTGGACGACCAAGCGCGGCAACAGCTTTCGTGCATCGCCGAAGCCACCGGTGGCACCGACACCGATACCGGCGCGGGCACCCTGGAGCAGAAGCTGCCGACCGTGGTCGAAAGCGCCCGGCGCAGCTACGAGGCGTCTTGCGAAGGCCGACCACACTCGGTGGCGGTGGCGGTGGCGGTGGCGGTGGCGGTGGCGCTGATCCTGTTGCGGCGCAAGCGAAAGGCGGCCGCGCCGACGCCGCAGTAGCACCGAAGGCCGGCGGCCGGCCGATGAGGGGTCGGCATGCGCACTTCCAGATCGATTCACCGCAGCGCCCTCACCGTGATCATCGGC
>NZ_JBSFLZ010000003.1:0-126298 GCF_053599315.1 Saccharopolyspora sp. NPDC000995 | reverse complement strand
GTAAGACACCGCCGACACAATATTTGAAAGGGGCCCCTTCTTCCGGACCGGAAGAAGGGGCCCCTTTCCATTTCCAAGACGCTCCGGAGCAGCGCTGGTGGTGTGACGCGAACTACAGTCGGGGCGTGGACGATGCCAAGCTCAGCAACGACCAGCGCACGCTGAAGCCTCGCAGCAGCGAGGTCACTGAAGGTATGGAACGGGCCGCGGCGCGCGGCATGCTGCGTGCTGTCGGCATGCAGGACGCCGACTTCGCGAAGCCGCAGATCGGGGTCGCGTCATCCTGGAACGAGATCACCCCGTGCAACCTCTCTCTGCAGCGCCTGGCCCAGGCGGCGAAGGAAGGCGTGCACGCGGCCGGCGGCTATCCGATGGAGTTCGGCACCATCTCGGTCTCCGACGGCATCTCGATGGGCCACGTCGGCATGCACTACTCCCTGGTGTCGCGGGAGATCATCGCCGACTCCGTCGAGACCGTGATGGAGGCCGAACGGCTGGACGGCTCGGTGCTGCTCGCCGGCTGCGACAAGAGCCTGCCGGGCATGTTGATGGCCGCGGCCCGACTGGACCTGGCCTCGGTCTTCGTCTACGCCGGTTCGATCCTGCCTGGGCGTGTCGACGACCGTGAGGTCACCATCATCGATGCTTTCGAAGCGGTCGGTGCGTGCGCGCGCGGCCTGATCACGCGCGAGGAGGTCGACCGCATCGAGCGCGCGATCTGTCCTGGCGAGGGCGCTTGCGGCGGGATGTACACCGCTAACACCATGGCCTGCGCGGCCGAAGCGCTCGGCATGTCGGTCCCGGGTTCGGCCAGTCCGCCATCGGTGGATCGGCGTCGCGACGCGAGTGCGCGCGAAGCTGGCCGCGTGGTCGTCGGCATGCTGGCCCGGCACCTGACCGCTCGGCAGATCCTCACCAAGGAGGCGTTCGAGAACGCGATCGCTGTGACCATGGCCTTCGGCGGGTCGACCAATGCCGTGCTGCACCTGCTCGCCATCGCGAGGGAAGCCGAGGTCGATCTGCAGTTGGACGACTTCAACCGGATCGGCGACCGGGTGCCGCACTTGGCCGACGTCAAGCCGTTCGGCCGGTACGTGATGCCTGCGGTGGACCGGATCGGCGGAGTGCCGGTGGTCATGAAGGCCCTGCTGGACGCGGGTCTGTTGCACGGCGACTGCATGACGGTGACCGGACGCACAGTTGCGGAGAACCTCGCTGAGCTTGACCCGCCGGAGCTCGACGGTGAAGTGCTGCACCAGCTGTCGAACCCGATCCACCCCACCGGCGGCCTCACCATCCTGCGCGGATCGTTGGCGCCCGACGGCGCGGTGGTCAAGAGCGCGGGCTTTGATTCGACGAGTTTCGAAGGTAGGGCAAGGGTTTTCGACGGCGAGCAAGGTGCCATGGACGCCGTGGAGGACGGCTCGCTGAAACCCGGTGACGTCGTCATCATCCGCTACGAGGGGCCGCGTGGCGGGCCGGGGATGCGGGAGATGCTCGCCGTGACCGGCGCGATCAAGGGCGCCGGCCTCGGCAAGGACGTCCTGCTGGTCACCGATGGCCGATTCTCCGGCGGCACCACCGGGCTGTGCATAGGGCACGTCGCGCCGGAAGCCACTGATGGCGGACCTATCGCGCTGGTGCAGGACGGCGACCCGATCCGCCTCGACCTCACCAGCCGCACCCTGGACCTGCTCGTCGCCGACGAGGAACTCGTGCGGCGCCGCGAGCGCTGGTCCCCACCGGCGCCGCGTCTCCGCAAAGGCGTACTCGGCAAGTACGCGAAGCTCGTCGGCTCCGCGTCGGAAGGAGCGGTTTGCTCGTGATCAAGATCGCAGGCCCTGCCGAGGTTGCGGCTGGGCCTGGGCCTGGAGCTGTTCTGCCTCTTCCTTGCTGATCGGAGACGTCGTGCCGCACCAGGTGCAGGTCAGCGCGTACCGGGTGCTGGTCGGAAACAGCGGGATGAACAACAGCGTGAACTTGGTCATGCCCTTGAGGGTCGGTCGCGTACGTCCCTCGGCAGCCCGGGCAGACGAGCAGCAGGCTCGCCAGCCGTTGGACGGTGCTCCGGATCCCCAGGTGATCACTTTTTCTCCCCTGAGGCGGTGTGATCGGCAGCCGACGTTAGGGCACGTGCCGACGGGTCGGGCCCGAATGCGGCGGGTTGCTCCATCGTCGACGGGTGGAAGTGATCAGAATTGAAGCGAACGGACTGTTCACTCCGCCTATTGGCGTCAACAGGCCGTTCGCTTCAACAAGTCGGGTCGGGAGTCAGTCCCACTGGAGGGAGCCGCCCGACTGGTACTCGATGACCCGGGTTTCGAAGAAGTTCTTCTCCTTATCCAGGTCCATGGTCTCCGACAACGACGGGAAGGGGTTGTCGGCTTCCGGGAACACCGGTTCCAGGCCGAGCTGGGCGCAGCGCCGGTTGGTGATGAAGTGCATGTACTCGGCGCAAAGCTCGGCGTTGATGCCGAGCAGCCCGCGCGGCATGGTGTCGCGACCGTAGGCGATTTCCAGCTCACAGGCTTCGGTGAGCATCTGCCGGATCTCGGCTTGGAATTCTTCGGTCCACAGGTGCGGGTTTTCCAGCTTGATCTGGTTGATGCAGTCGATGCCGAAGTTCAGGTGGATCGATTCGTCGCGCAGGATGTACTGGTACTGCTCGGCGATGCCGACCATCTTGTTCCGCCGGCCCAGCGCGAGGATCTGCGCGAACCCCGTGTAGAACCACATACCTTCGAAGATCACGTAGAACGCGACGAGGTCGCGGAGGAAGGCCTGGTCGGCTTCGGTGCTGCCGGTGGAGAAGTCCGGGTCTTCCAGGCTGCGCGTGTACTGCAGCGCCCAGGCGTCCTTGTCGGCGATTGACGGAATCTCCCGGTACATGTTGAACAGCTCGCCCTCGTCGAGGCCGAGGCTTTCACAGATGTACTGGAAGGTGTGGGTGTGCACGGCCTCCTCGAAGGCCTGCCGCAGCAAGTACTGGCGGCATTCGGGGTTGGTGATGTGCCGGTAGACGGCGAGGACGATGTTGTTGGCCACCAGGGATTCGGCGGTGGCGAAGAAGCCGAGGTTGCGCTTGACCAGCAGGCGTTCGTCGTCGCTGAGCCCGTCAGGTGACTTCCACAGGGCGATGTCGGCCTGCATCGAGATCTCGGTGGGCATCCAGTGGTTGTTGCAGCCCGCGAGGTACTTCTCCCAGGCCCACCCGTACTTGAGGGGGAGCAGCTGGTTGACGTCGGCGCGGGCGTTGATCATCGCCTTGTCTCCGACGTCGACGCGCCCACCGGCGCGGTCGATCTCGCCGAGCCCGGCGGCCGAGGATAGGGACTCCAGGGAGGTCATGCTGTGTTGCTCCAAGAAAAATCGCGCAGTTCGGGACCGCGTGTCGTAACGGACTAGGCGCCGGACCCGGGTTGGGGTGCTATTGGCAGGCTTCGCAGTCGGGGTCTTCGACCGAGCAAGCAGCGCCGGTCGTGGTCGGCGCCGTCGGGACGGCGTTGAGCTTGCCGTCGGTGCCGCGCAGGGTGCTCTTCTCCACGTGGGTCGCGCTCGTGGAGCGCAGGTAGTACGTGGTCTTGAGGCCCTTCCGCCAGGCGAGGCGGTAGAGCTCGTCGAGCCTTCGGCCACTGGGCCGGGAGACGTAGAGGTTCAGCGACTGCGCCTGGTCGATCCACTTCTGCCGGCGCGCCGCCGCCTCCACCAGCCAGCGCGCCTCGATCTCGAACGCGGTGGCGTAGAGCTCCTTGAGCTGCTGCGGAATCCGCTCGATCGGCAGCAGGCTGCCGTCGTGGAACTTGAGGTCGGCGATCATCGCGTCGTCCCACAGCCCAGCCTGCTTCAGGTCGGCGACCAGGTGCGGGTTGACCACGGTGAAATTGCCGGACATGTTCGCCTTGACATACAGGTTGCGGTAGATCGGCTCGATCGACTGGTTCACGCCGCAGATGTTGGAGATCGTGGCGGTCGGGGCGATCGCCATCACGTTGGAGTTGCGCATCCCGACGGTGCGCACCCGCTCCCGCAGCGCCTCCCAGTCCAGGGTGGACGAGCGGTCCAGGTCGACGTCGCCGCGGGCGTCGGCGAGAAGGTCGAGCGAGTCGATGGGCAGGACGCCCCGGCTCCAAAGCGATCCGTCGAAGGACTCGTACCGACCCCGCTCGGCCGCGAGCTCGCTGGACGCGGCGATCGCGTGGTAGCTGATCTGCTCCATGCTGCGGTCGGCGAACTGGACGGCGGCCTCCGACGAAACCGGGATGCGCTGCGCGAACAGCGCGTCCGCGAAGCCCATGAGGCCCAGCCCGATCGGCCGGTGCCGCAGGTTGGACCGGCGTGCCTCGGGGATCGTGTAGAAGTTGATGTCGATGACGTTGTCCAGCATCCGCACGGCGGTGCGCGTGGTGCGCTCCAGCTTCGCGGCGTCGATGCCGTCGGCGTCGACGTGCCGGGCCAGGTTGATCGACCCGAGGTTGCACACGGCCACCTCGTCGGTGCTGGTGTTCAGGGTGATCTCGGTGCACAGGTTGGAGGAGTGCACGACCCCGCTGTGCTGCTGCGGCGACCGCAGGTTGCACGGGTCCTTGAAAGTGATCCAGGGGTGGCCGGTCTCGAAGAGCATCGTCAGCATCCGGCGCCACAGCTCCAGCGCGCGCACCCGGCGGAACACGCGGATCTCGCCGCGGTCGGCCGCTTGCTCGTAGGCGCGGTAGCGCTCGGCGAACGCCTTGCCGTAGAGGTTGTGAAGGTCAGGCGTCTCATCTGGGGAGAACAGCGTCCACTGCTCATCGGCCTCGACGCGTCGCAGGAACTCGTCGGGCACCCAGTTCGCGGTGTTCATGTCGTGGGTGCGGCGGCGGTCGTCGCCGGTGTTCTTGCGCAGGTCGAGGAACTCCTCGACGTCGATGTGCCAGGTCTCCAGGTATGCGCACACCGCGCCCTTGCGCCGGCCGCCCTGGTTGACTGCCACGGCGGTGTCGTTGGCGATCTTCAGGAACGGCACCACGCCCTGGGACTTGCCGTTGGTACCGTTGATGTGGGCCCCGATGCCGCGCACCGGCGTCCAGTCGTTGCCCAGTCCGCCCGCGTACTTCGACAGTCGCGCGTTGTTGCTGATGGAGTGGAAGATCCCGGAAAGGTCGTCATCCACAGTGGTCAGGAAGCACGAGGACAGCTGCGGCCGGGTGGTGCCAGCGTTGAACAGGGTCGGCGTCGAGCACATGAAGTCGAACGTCGACAGCAGGTGATAGAACTCGATCGCCCGCTCCTCGCGGTCGCCCTCGCGTAGCGCCAGGCCCATCGCGACGCGCATGAAGAACGCCTGCGGCAGCTCGAACCGGGTGCCGTCTTCGTGCAGGAAGTAGCGGTCGTAGAGGGTCTGCAGGCCGAGGAAGCCGAAGGCCAGGTCGCGTTCCGGCACCAGGGCGCGGCCCAGCCGGTCGAGGTCGAAGGAGCCCAGTTCCGGGTCGAGCCGCTCCAGTTCTACACCGCGGTGCACGTAGTCGGCGAAGTACGCCGGGTAGTGGTCGCGCATCTGCTCCTGGTCGGCCTCCTGCGGCTCGCCCAGGAAGCTCAGCGCCTCGCGGCGCATCCGGTCCAGCAGGAGGCGGGCCGTGACCTGCGAATAGTTCGGCTCGGTCTCGATGAGCGTGCGTGCCGCCATGACCTGGGCCAGCGAGAGCTCGTCGTCGCTGATGCCGGCGTAGCCGGTGCGCCGCACCTCTTCGAGCACGGCATCGGCCGACACGCCGGGCAGGCCGGCGCAGGCTTGGTGGACCACTGTGGACACGCGGGTCCAGTCGTTGAGTGTCGCCGTCACGGGCTCTCTCCCTCGCGAGCTCGGCGGACCACGACGGCGCGCGAGGAGACACGGCGGCAGGGGCCGCTGGTCGTCCGCGCGGACCCGCCCTCGAAGTCCCGGACAGCACGCTTCGCAACGTGCACCGGTGGCAGGTCTTCGGACTCACGGGCGGCCTACTGGTCGTGGCTTCCCAGGCTGCTCGCCCAGTGCTCTACCCGTTGCCGTCAGGCAGTCGGGTCACGACGTTCGTTCCCGTTCACCGCTGCGGGGCAGTCCCGGATTCGCACCGGGTTCCCTCTTGCCTCACCGGACGCATCCGGTGAACCACCAGCGAGCGACACACTACATGTTGGGTTCCGGGAGTGATCGGAAGGGCAGATAACGGCGCGTCGTGGTCCCGGTCGGCAGTGCGGGCGAGGTGGCTGAGACTTGGCGGCTGGAGGCCAGCGAAAGGGGTAGCGGTAGACGAGGCGAAGCTCCGGTCGTTGGTTTCGGAGTTGACGGCGGCGGAGAAGGCACGGTGGCTCCACCGGTACCGACTTTTGAACCCTGCACCCGATGCCGGAGATCGGGCTACGGTCGTTGGTGCAATCCGACGGGCCGACCGGGGTGCACGGTACGGCATGACGAGCGCGACCGTCGCTGTTGCTTCCGGTGGCGTCCGCGCTGGTGGCGACCTGGGATCGGGCGGCGGCGCGGACAGCGGGTGAGGCGTTCGGCGACGAGGCTCGGCGACGGGGTTTGGCACGTGGTGCTGGCGTCGACGATCAACGTGCACCGAAGTCCTTTCGGGGGGAGGCATTTCGAGAACTTCTCGCAGGAGCCGCTGCTGATCGCCGAGATCGGTCCCGAGGTCCTCGCGGGCATCCAGTCGCGTGGGGCAAGATCCCGGAAGAAGTTCTCGACGACAAGGTCCTGCGGGTGCTGCGATCGGCAGATCGGGTAGGTGCTTTCGAAGATTCCGAACCCCGGCGGCTCGCGGAGCAGGGATTCGTTTGCTGCGCAACGAGATCGTGGACGACGCGTCGCTGCTGCCGATCGGCCCGAAGGTCGCCATGGTCGCGATGATCGGCGATAACGCCACCATCCCGGCGGTGTAGGGCGGCGGGTCGTCGCACGTCAGCCGCCGCACGTGGTGACTCCGCTGGATGGATTGCGTGCGGGGCGGCCCGACGCGGATGTGGTTACCAGCGCGGTGTGCGGCATCGGCGATTGCTGGGCGTGCGGACGTTGCTGATCCGGCTGGCGAAGGCACCGGTATCCGGGTCGAATACCTCGGCAACAAGAAGAAGTCCGCGACAGCGAGTGCGCGGAACCGAGAAGCTGATGTGGCTCGGCGGCCTGCCGTCCATCGAAGTCGTTGCGGTTGCGGGGGAATCTCCAACTCGATCTCGGCGAGCACGTGTTCGGGGTGAACGGCACCGGCGCTTCCGCTACGAGCTCTCCGGCCGGGAGGTGCTGAATGCGGACGTGGTGCGCACCAACGGGATCGACGATCCGCTGGGCGACATGCTGGAACCACCCGAGCAGCGGTTCAACGTCGTGCTCGTCGAGTCGGACCAGGACGCCGACGGCCGGGCAGCCATGACCGTCGAGTTCACCCCGCAGCGCATCGACGCGCTGGTGGCGGTCGGAATCGGGCACCGAGCGCAGGTATGCGACGACGCGTCCGAACTCGCCGCCGCGCTGGCGATCGCCCGCGACGCCGACGTCGCGGTGGTCGTGGTCGGCACCAACGACGAGGTCGAGACCGAGGGCCGCGACCGCGCCTCGCTGGACCTGCCGAGCTCGCAGAACGAGCTGGTCCGCAAGGTTGCCGACGGCGAACCCGAACTCCGTCATGGTGGTCAACGCCGGTTCGCCGGTGCTGATGCTGCTGATGCCCTGGGCTTCCGACGCGGTTGGCGGGATTCGCCATCGCCGAGGCCGAGGCGGGAGCCGAGGTGTCGGTGGTGGTGGACGTCGAACCGGGCGGCGAGTTCGCGGTGGGGCGCAGCGCCGGGGACCTGCGGATTCGCGCAGCGAAGAGCCCGTGAGTCCGGCGGACGGACCCCGCGGGCTCTTCGCTCGGTCACTACTGCGGGAAGGCCTTCTGCAGGTCGTCCAGGACCAGGTTGGCGGCGATCGGGCCGAGGCCGAGGAACCAGGTGTCGTCGTGCACTTCGACGGCCTTGCCGCTCTTCACGACACCGAGCGTCGTCCACTGCACGGAGTTGACCACGTCGGTCAGCTGCTGCTTGGCGGTTTCGCCGTAGGCGGCGTAGAACAATTGGTCGCCGTCGACCTGGGAGATCTGCTCGCGGCTGATCTTGGTGAAGGTCTGGTCGGTCTGCTGGTTGTCGGGGCGGCCGAAACCCGCGTCGGCCAGGATCGTGCCGATGAACGAGCCCTTGCTGTACAGGCGGATGTCGCCGGGGATGAACCGCAGCATGCTGATCTTGCGGGCAGCGGGGTCGCCGGCCTGCTTGCCGATGTCGGCGGCGCGCTGCTGGTAGGTGTCGAGGATCTGCTGCGCCTCGGCCTTCTTGCCCAACGCCTCGGCGTCGAGCAGGAAGTTCTGCTTCCAGGTCTTGCCGACGCTCTCGGCGAACACCGTCGGCGCGATCTTGCTCAGCGCGTCGTAGTTCTGGTCGTCGCGCACCTTGCTGGAGAGGATCAGGTCGGGCTTGAGCGCGGCGATCTTCTCCAGGTTGGGCGAGCCGATGGTGCCGACGATCTCGAGGTTGCCGGCCTTCTCGGCGAGGTACGGCTGCAGGGTCTTGTTGGCGTCCGGCAGCACGGTGCCGACCGGCTTGATCCCAAGCGCCAGCACCGCATCGAGCTCCCCGGTGTCGAGAACGACGACGCGCTGCGGGTTACCAGCGATCTTGGTCTGCCCCTTGGCGTGCGTGACGATTCGCTCGTCGCCTTGGGGTGCGGCGGGCTGCTGGGGAGTCGACGAGCCGCACGCGGCGACGGTGCCGAGCGCGAGCACTGCGGTGACGGCCGCGAGCAGTCGACGGGGACGGAACATGATGCTCCCTGCTATTTGGTTGGCTCCAAAAGTTTGGCAAGCCTAACCTGGCTGAGGAAGGGAAACCAGCTTTGAGAGGGTTGTCACGGGGGAGCCGCCGCGAAGATGATTATGGCGTGGTAAAGGGGCGGACATGGAGTCGTTGATCCCGCGGGAGCGGGCCGAGATAGCCCCGGGCGCGGTGCACCTGCCCGACTGGCTCGACCTCGACCAGCAGCGCGAACTGGTCGTCGCGTGCCGGGAGTGGGCGCGCTCCCCGGCGGGCATGCGCTCCGCGCGGTTGCCGAGTCGGGGAGTGATGTCGGTGCGCACGGTGTGCCTCGGCTGGCACTGGTACCCCTACCGGTACTCGCGAACCGCCGACGACGGAGATGGCTCGCCGGTGACGCCGTTCCCGGCCTGGCTCGGCGACTTGGGGCGCAGGGCGCTGGCCGAAGCCTACGGCCGCGCCGCCGACGATTACCAACCGGACGTCGCACTGGTCAACTTCTACGACGACACGGCGAGGATGGGAATGCACCAGGATCGCGACGAGCAGAGCCGGAAACCGGTGGTGTCGCTGAGCCTCGGCGACAAGTGCGTTTTCAGGTTCGGCAACACGGAGAACCGGAACCGGCCGTGGACGGACGTGGAACTGTGCTCGGGAGACCTGTTCGTCTTTGGCGGCGAATCCCGCCTGGCCTACCACGGAGTCCCGAAGACGTACCCGGGAACCGGACCGGACGTGGGCATGACGGCAGGCCGCCTGAACATAACCCTCCGGGTGTCGGGAATGGACTGAAGTTCCAGCCGGTCAACACCCGTGAGTACTTTGAGCCGCTGTAACAGCCTGCCGTCGCACCCCAAAACCGCTCACGTCACTGACCAGCTGAAACTGCGGCGATCCGGCGTCAGAGCGTGGTCAGGAACATGTAGCCCATGCTCAGGGAGAGGACCAATTCGGTGGTGGCCGTCAACCTGGGCCGGTCTCGGGGCGGTCGGACGAGGTCGGTTCCGGCGAAGCCGGCGCTGAGCAGGCAGTAGGTCATCAGCACCCAGGCCACCAGCGGAAAAGCGAAGCCTGCGGGCTGTGCGCCGACCACGGCCAGCGCGCTGCCATGCGAGTGGCCGGACGAATGCACGGTGGACAACGACAACAGACCCCAAGCGGGTCCGTGCGGCCGAGCGGCGGCGAACATGTACGCCATGGTCAACCCGCCGACCAAGTGGTGCAGGTAGGTCAGCGCCGGACGCCGACGCAGCGCCAGTACACCCATCCAAACGGCGTTCGCGACGAACAGCGCAGCCCACGCGCCCGGCGGAAGCACCTGGGGCAGGAACATCGCGGACATTCCGATGCCCATCAAGACGTGAGCGACGTCCACGCTCCCGCAGCCACCCCAAGCCTCCGGAAGCCGCCAACGGCGGACCACCAACCGAACCAAGCACACCGAGGTCACCGCAATGACCGCCCCGCCCAACACCTGGTCGACCACCAACAACCCCCGGTGTCCGATCGGCAACTCGAGGTACCCGATTGTTCGCGCCCCACCACCCGAGGTCTAGGTCCAGTCGGTGCTTTCAAACACCCAACCCAAAACACCGAACACCAAAGCTCCTGGATGTCTTTCAAGGAACGGCGGTACCCAGGCCCGGAAGTGCCCCCTGCCTGATATCGGCCTCGAAACCAAGCCGCCGCACCGTGGGGTTTGAGGGAGAGACCCTCAATACGATGACGAGAACGCAAGGACTCGAACCCCGAACTCGCTGATTCTGGGGCGACATTCGACGACGACGTTGCTCAATGCCGGCCGTGCTCAGTGTGAATCGCGATCGCAAATGCCATCTAAGGATCATTGATTGCGGTCGTTCGACACTATTTTGCAAGGGAATAGTGTGGAGATCGGACTTTGTCTTCACCCGCAAAGGGGGCATCTGCCCTCACCTCGGCGTCCTGGCGACGCTTGATCAGCCTGGGGCAAGGTGGCAACGTCCGAGCCCACGGTATATGCCAGGTGCTCGTGATCAACTCGCGTGGCCTGGCAACCTCCCCTGCCACCGAACACCCGCGATGTTGAACTTGCGTTCGAGTGCTCGCCGTCGGCACCCGGGCGCGAGCTTCGGGTTCATCGTGGCTAAAGGCGATCTCCATCGCGCTTCTCCCGATGACGCTTAGGCCTGTCTTCGGCTACCATTATGTGACAAACCGGTCAACCCGTCATGAGTGCTGTATGTCTGATGCTACCCAACGCAATGTGAACGGTGCACAGTGTCATCAAAGGCTCGGTGCTGCCGAGCTCCGAAGTGCCCGATTGAGGCTGCTGCGCGAAGCATACCGGCGCGGCGGAGACCACACAGCTGTCCTGTTCGATACTGAGTTCTTGGGCGCTGCCGACAAGCCCACGGTCATGGAAGCGATCCTGCGGGCTGCGCTCACGGGCGGCGGTGCTGACTTCTGCGATCTGCAAGTACACGATCGGCAAGAGGGTGCACTGCGGATCCTGGCACAGCACGGTTTCAGGCCCGCGTTCCTGAGCTTCTTCGCAAGCATCACGACCGGCTGTCCCACCGCCTGCGCCAAGGCATTGGTCACCCGCACGCCTGTTCTTGTCGACGATGTCACCCGCAGCCCGATCTTCGTCGGACAGCCGACGCTGGCCCCGATTCTCGACGCCGGAACCCGCTCCGTCGCCTCGTACCCGCTACTGGACGGGGGACCGCGGCCGCTTGGTGTACTGTCGTTGCACTACAGCCGCCCTGGGCTCGGACGCGGAGTCCCCGAGCTCGTGGCACTCGGCGCTGCCACGGCGCTCAACCACTTTGCTCCCGGCGGGGATGGTCCCGGCCACTGGTATAACTTCACACTGTGACGGCTTCCGTCACGGCTTGCCCACTTAATAGCGCCGCTTCCGGCGGTGCAACCTTGCAGTGCCTGGGATCGAACCCAGAGCCCGTGGACCTTGTTTTCGTGATCATCAACGTTTGTCGTTGTCTATCAAGGCCTTTGGTTACCTGCACGAACGCAGGAGGCGGATTTAGCCGTTGCCGGCCAGTGTTTGCCGAACGTTTGCGGGTAATTGTTGGCAACAATAAGTTGGCATCCTCTCCCCGCTCCCACCTCGCGCGCTCGGCGACATGTCTGCGCATTGGACCGAACGCGCACCATGCAGCAGAAGAGTGCGTTTGGGTCCGCCGACTGACAGGTTCACCCGCGGGCTAAGCCGACCGCTCGGGTGGCGGACTGGGCTGTCGCACCCTGTCGTCCGATGAGCAGCTCGGCGAGGCGCAGCGTTTGCCGGTACCACAGGGGGATCATCCCGGTGGCCCGCCCGGAGAGTCGGGTCACCGTGCGTTGGCTGTAGGCGGTCAGGTGGGCCAGTTCGGCTCGGGACAGTCGCTGTGTCACTCGCGAGTTCCGGACGACGCCTCGGCCGTGTTTTGCCAGGGCCACCGTCCGGTGATTTCCAGTTCGAGGGAGAAGCTGAGGAACGTGCGGATTGCCACGATGACGGCAAGTACGCCGAGGCTTCTGCCGACGCGCGAGCCGGACGCCCTCGACGCTGATCGCGACGAGCGTTGACTTGGTGGAGGGCGTCGTCCAGGTGAACTTCACCGTGGTCCGGGGCAAGGGCAAGGGCTTGATCAGGAAGTCCACCAAGACGGAATACGGTGAACGGACCCTCCTGCTGCCCTCGTGGGCCGTGGAGCTGCTGAAGAAGCGGCATGCTGGGTGCGTCGGCCTGGACCGGCCGGTGTTTTCGGACAGCCTTGGTGGTCTGCGGGACGCGTCGAATACCCGGCGTGATCTTCGCAACGCTCGTGGCACCGAAGGGTTTGCGTCGGTTACTTCGCATGTGTTCCGCAAGACGGCGGCGACGATCCTCGATGATGCTGGCCTGACCGCTCGGGTTGTCGCCGATCAGCTGGGGCACTCACGGTCGTCCATGACGCAGGATGTGTACCTCGGCCGCGAGGCGGTCGGCGGGGAAGCGCTCAGGCGCTAGAAAGAGCCTTCGTTACCGAGTCAAACTGAATTGTGTGGATAAAGTACGAGAAGCTCGGACATACAAAAGCCCAGGCTATTAACCTGGGCATTTGTGCGCCAACAGGGACTCGAACCCCGAACCCGCTGATTAAGAGTCAGCTGCTCTGCCAGTTGAGCTATTGGCGCTGGCTGTCAGCCAGACTTTGATCGGCCCGGTTCCTTTTCGGTTCCGTCCCGGTCTCCCTGGCGACGTTGAAGACATTAGCACGGCCCTGCGGGGTGCCCGAAGAGGGGGGTCGGTTCTGGGGGGCGAGTGAGGTTGTGGGGGTGGGGACGCAACCCTGGGCGGGGTGTTGCGTCTCATGGAGGGTGATCAGCCAGGGTAGATCACCCTATGTGTGCAACCCGGTCCCTTCACTCACTGTCGGGGGGTTGCTGCACACTGTTCTCAGGCGTAGCGGCGCATCGGAGCGGACGGACAGTTGCCCATGAGGGAGTGGAGTAATTCGGTCGGGGTTCCCGTACGGGTGTCACGACTGCTGACTATGTTGATCTTCGGTTTGGTGGCGTTGCTCGTCGCCGGCTGCAGCGGGTCCGGTTCGGGGGGCGAGGTGGCGCCTGCGCCAACATTGGAGCTGGCACCGCCCAACGGCGCCAAGGACATTTCGCCGACCGCGCCGATCAGCGCTAAGGCGGTCCACGGCAAGATCGTCGAGGCGGCGCTGACCAGCGTGGAAGGCAACGTGATGGCCGGCGTCATCGCGCCGGACGGGGCCAGCTGGGCAGCCACCGAGAAGCTCGGTTACGGCAAGACCTACACGCTGTCCGTGACCGCACAAGCTGCGAAAGGGCCGGCGATCACCCAGCAGTCCACCTTCAGCACCATTTCACCCGGCAAGCAGACGTTCGTGTCGATGAACCCGCTGGACGGGCAGACCGTCGGCGTCGGCCAGCCGCTGGCGTTCTACTTCAGCGAGAACGCCCCGGCGCCGGACAAGGCGAAGGCCGAGGAAGCGATCAAGATCCGCACCGAGCCGGCGGTGGAGGGCGCTTTCTACTGGTTCAACAGCCGTGAGGTGCATTGGCGGCCGAAGGAGTACTGGAAGCCGGGCACCAAGGTGTCGATCGACGTCGACGTGTACGGCAGGGACCTCGGCAACGGCGCCTGGGGCGAGGAGGACCGCCAGGCGACCATCACCATCGGCGCCGCGGTCGTACTGAAGGCCGATGGTGCCACCCACAAGATGACCATCGAGAAGAACGGCAAGCTGCTGCGGACCATGCCGGTATCGCTGGGCAAACCGTCGTTCCCGTCCAACAACGGCGTGCACGTGGTCACCGAGCACCACGCCACGAAGGTGATGGACTCCTCCACCTACGGCCTGCCGGTCGAGGCGGGCGGCTACCGCACCGAGGTCCAGTGGGCGGTCCGGATCTCCAACGGCGGTGAGTTCTTGCACGCCGCGCCGTGGTCGGTGGGCGATCAGGGGCGGCGCAATGTCAGCCACGGCTGCATCAACATGAGCATGTCCGATGCCAAGTGGGTCTTCGACCTGCTGAAGAAGGGCGATGTCGTGCAGATCACCAACTCCGGCGGTCCGAACCTGCGCGCTTGGGACGGTTTCGGCGACTGGCAGGTCCCGTGGGACCAGTGGGTGCAGGGCAACAAGTGAGTTGAAACCGCGGGTGGTCGTTCCGGTCGAACGACCACCCGACGGCCACGAGGACGATGAAGAAAGGCCCCGTTCCAACTACTGGAACGGGGCCTTTCTTCATTGGGTGAGTGACGGGAATCGAACCCGCGACACCTGGGACCACAACCCAGTGCTCTACCGACTGAGCTACACCCACCACGATTGCTCGGACGAGCCCTCTCGGGCCCCCTTCCGGGGCAACGCTCATATCGTAGCGTGCGCCGTCATCCGGTTTTCCACCGGCTCCGCTTTATCAGGTGCGCGCTGGTCAGCGGCCGGATTTCGGGTTCTGGCCGGACTCCTCGCGGGCCTTCTCGGTGCCGCCGACGCCATCGCCGTCGAGCAGTTCGGCCGCCACCGACTGGGCCTGCTCGCTGGTCGGCCCCGGCTGCGGGACGAATGCGGTCCGCCGGTAGTAGGCGAGCTCGCGGATGGACTCCCGGATGTCGGCGAGCGCGCGGTGGGCGAGGCCCTTCTCCGGCTGCGCGTAGTAGATCCGCGGGTACCAGCGGCGGCACAGCTCCTTGATGGACGACACGTCGACCATCCGGTAGTGCAGGTGGGCGTCCAGCCGCGGCATGTCGCGGGAGAGGAAGCCGCGGTCGGTGGCGATCGAGTTGCCGGCCAGCGGCGCGGACCGGCTGTCCGGCACGTAATGGCGGATGTAGTCCAGCACGCGCTGTTCGGCCTCTTCGAGCGTCACCGTGCAGCGGCGCACCTCTTCGGTGAGCCCGGAGCGGTCGTGCATCTCGCGGACCACGTCGGGCATTCCGGCGAGCTTCTCCTCGTCGGCGCGGATGACGATGTCCACGCCTTCGCCAAGGATGTTGAGGTCGGCATCGGTGACCAGGGCGGCGATCTCGATCAGCGCGTCCTTGCCGAGATCGAGACCGGTCATTTCGCAGTCGATCCACACTAGACGGTCGTTCACCCGAGGCAGCCTAACTCGACACGAGGGGTGATCGTGCAGCCCTGCCGGTCAGGCTTCCAAGCGGGCGAGCAGTTCGCGAGGCACGACCTTGCCGGTGGCGTTGCGCGGCAGCTCGTCGAGGAACACCACATCGCGGGGCATGGCGAATTTCGACAACCTGCCGCGGAGCCGCTCGCGCAGCTGCTCGGCGTCCAGCCGACTGTCCGCTCGGAGCACCACGAATGCCGCTAGCCGCTGCCCGAACTCGGCGTCGTCGACTCCGATGACGGCGGTCTCGGACACCTCCGGCAGGCCGGCGATGACGTCCTCGGTCTCCTTCGGATAGACGTTCTCGCCGCCCGAGATGATCATGTCGTCTTCGCGGCCGACGACGAACAACCGCGCGGCGACATCGAAGCGCCCGAGGTCTCCGGTCGACATCAGGCCGTCGCGGGTTTCCCGGCTGCTGCCGTTGGTGTAGCCCTCGAAGAGCATGTCGTTGCCGGCGAAGATCCGCCCAGTCGCACCGCGGCGCACCGGGGTTCCGTCGTCGCCGAGGATGCGCACCGTCGTCCCGCGTGGTGGTCGGCCCACCGTACCCGGGGCGGCGCTCAGGTCGTGCGGTGTCGCGATGCTGACCCAGGACGCCTCGGTGGAGCCGTAGAGGTTGTAGAGCACCTGCCCGAAGGCGCGCTGGAACCTGGTGGCCAGGTCGGCGGGCAGCGCAGAACCGCTGCTCGCCACGACTCGCAGCGTGCTGTGGTCGTACTCGTCGCGGACCCGTTCGGGGAGCTCGAGGATGCGCTGGAGCATCACCGGCACCGCGAACATCGATGTGCACTGGTTGCGCTGCACCGCGCCGAGCGACTGCTCAGGGTCGAACCGGCGGCGCAGCACCAGTGTCGCGCCGAGCACGGAGCCGAGCTGGAACGCGGCGAGGCCCCAAGCGTGGAACAGCGGGGCGCTGACCAAGATCCGGTCTCCGTGGCGCAGCGGCACCCGGGACAGGATCGACGCCGCGGGCGCGAGCCCCGGCGGATCGGGGCGGCGGGCACCCTTCGGGGGTCCGGTGGTGCCGGAAGTGAGCACAATCACCCGGGAGTGCCACTTCGGCCGGGGCAGGTGCTTGGCCGAGGACGTGGCGATCAGGTGCTCCAGCGTGTCGTGCCGGGTGGTGCCTTCGGTCCACGCGAGCACGGCTTCGAGATCTTCGGGGAGGTTCGGCAGGTGGGTGCGGTATTCGGCGTCCAGGACCAGCAGGCCGACCCGCTGCTCGGCGATCACGTCGGTGATCCGCTGGGTGCTCAGGCCCGTGTTGAGCAGAACCACGTCAATGCCGAGCTTGGCGGCGGCGACGATCGTCTCGATCGGCCCGTGGTGGTTGTGGCACAGCACGCCGATCCGGGTGCCTCGGGGAATCCGGTTGCGCAGGCCGTTGGCGAGCCGGGTGGTGCGCTGCGCGAGCTCGGCATAGCTGAGCGCGCCGCGCTCGTCGATCACGGCCGGGCGGTCGGCGTGGCGCACCGCGCCGACGGCGAAGCCCAGCGGCGGGGTGATGCCCCAGCGGCGCCAGGCGAGGACGATGCGCAGCAGCTTGTCCGGCCGAAGCGGGCTGATCACGCCCTGCTTGCACAGGACGGACACCGTGTGCAGGCCGGTCGTTCCGCGCCGGAGCAGCGCGGCTGATCGTTGCCAGAACATGCTCACGCAGTCACCTCTCGGTCGCCAGGTTACCGGGAGTAGATATCGCCGCGAGCCGACTTGCGGGGAAAGACTGCGATCGTGAGCGCGGCGGCCGGCGGACCGCAGCCACCGCGCTCACGAGGGGATTCACTCCATTTCGGCGGCCACCACGATCGCGTCGCGCAGGGCCGCGCGCAGTCTGCCGACCTCCAGCGGGGAAAGCACCGCGGTCTCACCCGGTGGAGCGATCACGACCACGTTCCCCTGATTGATCAACACTGACATGTCCCGGCGTCTGCCGGTGACATCGCGGCAGCTCACGTGCCACTGCCTGGCGGGCTCCACGATCCCCAGCCTCCCTGTTGCTGTCCTCGCGCTTTGCCTCCCGCGCGCGGTTGTTGATCGAGGGACGCAGTTGGGCGCGCACCGTGACGGCGGTTCTGCGCATAAGTCACCCGAAAGCTTCTGGCGCACTCCCCGGTAAGGAGTGCAATACGCAGAGTGGGCGCAGTTTCAGTTGGGTGTGGCGCTTTTGGGGGTAGGTCATGCTCGGGGGATGGTGCGGGTGGGGTGGTTGCGTTGTTGTTCTTGGGTGAGGTGGTAGGTCCAGTAGTCGTTGAAGTCGCCGTTGGTGTGGAGGGCGCGGAGTTGGAGGATGGCTTCGGCGCCGGGTGGTTTCCAGCGGGCGCCGGTGATGTCCATGCGGTCGGCGATGAGGTGGCGGCAGGCGCCTTCGATGATGCCGGTGGCGATGGGCCAGCCGTGGGTCAGGGCGGTGGGGTAGTCGAGGTAGCCGACTTGGGCTTTGCGGGTGAGGTAGGTGACCGTGGCTGCGGCGTTTTTGCGTTGCGTCGGGGTCGGGTCGCCTCGTGTGCATCTCGGCCGGCAGGTTCAGCACGCCGTCCGCGGGATGGACAGTGCACTCAGCCGGCGCCGGTAGGCCAGCCGGGTCACGGTCACCTCCCCGAACACCGTGGCCAGACCACGCCGGCGACCCGCTCCAGGAGAGTGCGCTGTATGCCCTCGGGGCCGGTCACGCCACCGGGAACCGGGTGCTCACGCACCGCACGAAGATCAAGATGTTTCTGTAGCAGCCGGCGCATCAACTGCCGGGACCGCTCGGTCAGCGGCTCTTCCAGCTCGCCATGCGTGATGCCACGGTCAACGGCGCCGAGCTCCGTGATGATCGACCCGAACACCGCCCGAGAGGATTCGAACGCTCCGGCGACATCGTGGTTCGCGTACCTGCCACAGGGCTCCTTCTTTACGTTGATGGACGTCAGACGCCCACCACGTAGTCAGAAGGAGCCCCTTTCATGATCACCGCCCGCCGAACCCCCCGACCACAGCTCCCCTAGTAAGTACCGGTAGTGGTTGATCCGGAGAGCAAAAGAGCCACACCCAATTGAAACTGCGGACACCGGCGGGGGCGGCCGGTCTTCAGACCGGGCGGACCACCAGGCCGTTCGGTTCGGCGGTGAAGGTAACCGCGGCTTCCTCGAAGTCGGCGATCGGCAGCTCGTCGCGCACCAGCCGGTGCGGCGCGTCGAAGGCCTCGACCCGGATCTCGCGGGTGGTCAGCGTCCGCTCCGGGATGTCCGCGCCGCCGACCTGAACCTGCAGCTTGCCGCCCTGCACCGTCATGGTCAGCCAGCCGCCGGGCACCGTCAGCTGCTCACCGTCGAAGGTCAGGACCAGCCGGCTGCCGGCAGGGTCCTCGGCGCGCACGGCGACGTGCGAGATCGCGACGTCACGCTGGCCGGAGTCGCCGGCCAGGGCGATCACGTCCCGCTTGACCTCCTCGGCGGGGCCGTCGCCGGGCTTCGGCGCGAGCACCGGGGCGCGCAGCTCGGCGGCCACCCGGTAGGGCTGCCACGATCCGGCGCCGATCAGGTTGACCACCGCGGTGATCTCGGCGTCGGCCAGCAGCCGGTCGCTGCCGGGAGCCGGAGTCACTTCAACCGCGGCGACGTCGCGCCGGTTCAGCAACTCGCGCAGCGCATTCGCGCGCTGCCTGCTGTTGCGGTCGAATCCGCGGGTGATCGCCACCGTCCCCGAACCGGCGGCCGCCACGGCGGCTTCGGTCAGGTCCGCCAGCGGGGCCCAGATCCGGGCGGGATCCTCCGGCCGGGGCTGCCGGCGGGAACGGGCGAAGCTCGGGGCATCGGTCGTGGTTTCCATCATCAACCACTTTAGTCCGCGACGAAGGGTTGGCTGGCCTGCCGGTGGGGGCCTTCATGGTGTGAATTCGATCGCTGTGCCGGGCGCCGGGCGAGCGGCCGTGCGCCTATCGGAGCAGGCACCGACCGCTCGGCGGCCGGGCGGTCTTGTCGCGAGGCGCATGCGCGGCAATGCTGAAGCCATCACCGAGGGGGCGGGGATGACCGAGGTGCACTTTCCTGAGTTGAGGCGACAGCGGGCCGGTCACGGTCGGGCACGTGGAGTGCTGGTGTGCTGGCTGGTCTCGGACGGCAGCCGGGTGCACGTCGGCGATCGGGTGGCGGAGGTCCAGGTCGCCGACGACTGCTGCGGCACGACGATCGGGTGGGTTTCGGCGCTGGCCACCGGAACGCTCTGGCACCAGGTGCGGCCCGGCGAGGTGCTCACCGCCGGCGTGGTGGTGGGCCTGATCGACTGAGGACGCCGAGGGCGTGGTCGCGCGGCGGCCCCGGTTGTTAGGTTGGTGGCAGTGACGCGGGGTGCCCGGGCTGCCGGGCTGAGAACAGACCCGTTGAACCTGACCTAGCTCGTACTAGCGGAGGGACGTCATGGTTCCCAATGTGCTGACCATCGCAGGCACCGACCCCAGCGGCGGCGCCGGTGTGCAAGCCGATCTGAAGACCTTCTCCGCGCACGGCGCCTACGGCATGTCCGTGATCACCGCGCTGGTCGCGCAGACCACCACCGGCGTTTCCGAGGTCCACGAGGTGCCGCCGGAGTTCATCACCGCGCAGTTGGTCACACTGCTCGACGACGTGCGGGTGGACGCGGTCAAGATCGGCATGTTGGCCAACGCCGAGGTGATCCGCGCGGTGATCGGGGTCCTCGACCGCTACGCGCTGCCGCGCGTTGTGCTGGATCCGGTGATGGTCGCCAAGAGCGGTGACCGGTTGCTCGCGCCTGAGGCGGTCAGCGTGCTGCGCGACGAGCTGCTGCCGCGCGTGGACCTGATCACCCCGAACCTGCCCGAGGCCGCCGATCTGCTGGGCGAGCCGGAGATCACCGACCCCGACGACATGCCCGCGCAGGCCGAGCGGCTGGCCGGGTTGGGCGCGAAGCAGGTGCTGCTCAAGGGCGGTCACCTCGACGGCCGGTCCAGCTCGGACCTGCTCTACGGCGACGGCATCGCCGAATTCCTCTCCAGCGAGCGCGTCGTGACCACCAACGACCACGGCACCGGCTGCACGCTGTCGGCCGCTATAGCGGCGCTGCGCCCGCAGCGCGCGGACTGGCTCGAAGCGGTGCGCGAGGCCAAGGAGTACCTGACGGAGGCTCTGCGCGCTTCCGACCGGCTCGATGTGGGCCACGGCCACGGCCCGGTGCACCACTTCCACCACTGGTGGTGACCGTTTCCGGTTTCGGGCTCGCCTCGCGCGGCGGTGCGGGTGGCGCAACCTCAGACATCGCCTGGACTTTGGGGCCCCCGATTTGCGCATGACCGGCTTCGGGGCAGTCCTTGCCAGATGACGTCTGAGAACCCGCGGCGGTGCAAGTTCGCACAGGTGGGCTAAGCGCTTCCGGCGCTTCGAAGACATAGAAGAACTGGTTCTAAAGCGGCACCGGCACCCAGCAGTGCACCGGGGTTGCGCATACGACGAGAGGTCCTGATGAGTAAGCTGCCCGCTCCGCCCGCCGACGGTTTCTGCGCCGAGGCATGGGCGCTCACCGCCGATCTGCAGCAGGCGATCGTCGAGCACCCGTTCAACACCGCGCTCACCGATGGCACCCTGGACCGCGACCGGTTCGCGTTCTACATCGTGCAGGACGCGCGCTACCTGGTCGGTTTCGCGCAGGCGCTGGCGGCCGCCGCGACGCGGGCCGACAACGCCGAGGACGCGGCGTTCCTGGCCGGTGCGTCCCAGGGCGCACTGGTCGAGGAGCGCCGTTTGCATGCCGGTTACGTCGCGGAGTTCGGCCTCACCGACGCCGAGATCGCCGGGATCGACACGTCCCCGTCATGCCTGGCTTACACCTCGTACCTGCGGGCGACCGCGCTGACCGAGTCGTATCCGGTGCTGCTGGCGGCGATCCTGCCGTGCTTCTGGGTGTACCAGCACGTGGGCACCACCATCCTGGAAGCCACCGGCGGTGCCGAAGATCACCCGTACCGGGCGTGGATCCAGACCTACGCCGACGACGAGTTCGCCGAGGCGGTGCTGACCGCGCGCGACCTCACCGACCGGGTCACCAAGGGCGTCGACGCCGAGACGCGGCAGCGGATGCTCGACGCGTTCACCCGAGCGACTGAGTACGAGTGGCTGTTCTGGAACAGCGCTTGGATCAAGGAGGAGTGGCAGACTTCACGATTCCTAAAGTAATCGCGAAACCCGTTGCAGGGTGGGAAGAACGCACTTCGGCCTGGCGTGATCCGGTGCCCGAATGGGCCCGTAACGAATCGCGGTTCGAAGCGATGCTCCCATCGAGACGCCCGTCCGGGCGAGGACTTGGGTGTGGGTTCTTCCCACCGTAGACGGAGTTTCGACGACCGTGGGCAATTCTCTTCTGATCGTTCTGGCGGGCATGCTGGTGCCCGTGTTAGCGGCTGCGCCGTTCTACCTCGCCGACCGCCGTCGGGAGCAGCAGGATCTCGTCGAAGGCGACGAATAGGTCAGCCCCCGTAGACCTTCTTCGCGAGTTCTTCCTTGCCCCGCTTGAGTTCCTGCAACGCATTGGCGGCGAATCCACCGCTGGTCGGCATGGCCGGGATCCGCAGGCCTTCGCTGAGCGTCCAGCCGGAGCCGCAGTCGATCAGCGACCGGTGCTTGTTGGTGTAGTAGCCGGAGTTGATCGACACCGCGACCCCGTGCGCTCCGGCCGCGGCCGCCATCAGGTGCAGGTGGAATCGGCTGGACAGCCAGCGCTGCCCGCCCGCCGCGGGCAGCCCGTCGGCCATGATCTCGGAGAACGGGTAGAAGCGGGCGCCCGGCAGGTCGTGTTCCACCAGCGCGAAGACCTCGCGGTCCACGCGCGGGATGCCTTCGACGATGCCGACCTGCTCGGGGCGCACGCCCCACTCGCCCAGCGTGTCCAACAGGAATCCGGCCAGCGCGGGCACGGAATCGTCGAGCAGGTCCGACTGCAGGCACACCATGACCTCGCGCAGGTCGTCGTCCCGGTACAGCCCGGGTTCGACCCCGAAGAACATGTCGTCGCCGGTGTGCGAGGTGGCGCTGGACAGCGCCGCCGACGGCTCGTCGCGCACGTCGACGACCTCGAACTGCGCGGCGAGGTTTCGCAGCAGCGGTTCCGCTTCGTCGGCGACTGGCGACAGCCCTTGGCCGGTCATCACCGCCCGGCCGCCGGAGCGGCGCGTCGCCGCCACCGCGGCCGCGAGCAGGCCGATGTGCCGCGGCCAGATGCCGTTGACGAATCCGCCGCCGACGATGTGCACCAGGTCGGCCCGGGCTGCCAGTTCGATGCCGGCCACCCATCGCGGCGCCAGCCCCGGGTTGTTGAACGCGTGCTGCACGAACGACGCGACCTCCCACGGCCCGTCCGACGGGGCCTCCCAGCACAGCCGCCAGAAGGTGTCGGTGAACCGGACGCGCGGATGCAAGTGGCCGAGCAGGACATCGCTGGGTCCCGGGTTGGGGCAGTCCACCCAGATCTCGCTGTCCGGCGCGACGCGTGCCAGGTGCTTCAACCAGGCGGCGGCGATCAGTTCGTCCCCGTAGTTCGGGTGCCCGGTGGTGGCGACGAGGTAGACGGTGGGGGGCTTCGTCAACGGTGGGGCTCCAGCCTTCGGGTGCCGAGTCCCTTTCGAACGTAGCAACGACGAGGCCCCAACCGCCGTGCTTGGTGATGTCTCGCACCCCCGCCGCCACCGTAGGTACCAATCAGGGTGCGCTAACTTTCATTGAAGGCGTGTTGACGATCCGATCCCAGGCGAAGGTGGGCACCGACAAGCCGGTCGGCTACGCGAAGCGGCTGTCCTCGCACCTGGGCGCGAGTGCGCAGCGTCCGAAGAACCCGATGGCATCCGGATCACCCTGGCCGCCGACAGCGGCGTGGGCACCCGGCCTCCTGGTCAACGAACCGGATGTGCTCGCCCTGCACGCCGAGGCGGAGAACGCCGAGGTGCTCGACCGCGTGCAGGACGTGATCGGCCGCCACCTCGAGCGTTTCGGTCAGCGCGACGAGCTCAAGGTCAACTGGACGAACGACTGAGTATTAACAGTGGCGATGATCATGCGAAGGTCAGGCGAGCGGCGTCAGCCGCTTCCTGCCACGCGCAACTCGCGGCGCAGTGAGTTCTCGGACGTGGTCATTCATGAGTCGGGGATTCCGGACCGCGACGCCGTCCGAGGTACCACTACCCGCACAGGCTCGCACAACGACCCGGAATTCTTCTATTCCTTGCTGATCTCGTCGCGGATGCGGGCCAGGCGCTGGCGGGAGCGGTTGAACTTGGCCTCGAAGTGCTTCTCGAACAGGTCCGTGGGCAACTGCGGGACCTCCGCCGGCTCCGCCGATCGCTGCTGCGGTGCGACCGGCGCCGGCCGGCGTGCCTCCGACTCGGCCTGCGACCTGGTTTCGGCGTCGGACCCGGTCTTGGCCTCGGTGTCGGGTTCGGTCGCCGGTGGCTGCTCGTCGGTGCTCGGCCGTCGGGGGATGACCGTCGGCGTCACCGGCTTGACCGGTGCGGGCGGGGTGCGCAGCGCGTGTCTGCCCTTCGGGGCGGTTGCTGGTTCGGCGACGCCGCTCTCGGCGAGGCGTCGGTTCGCGCGGTTGAGCAGTGGCCAGAAGATCAGCGTGGCCAATGCGAAACCGGTGACGAACATCAGCACGAGCAGATCCACGAGTAGCTCCGATCAGTTCTGTCTGGCGGGGCCTGTCTGCGGGGCGGCGCCGTTGGTGTGCGTCCGCTCAATGGGAATGGTGTAGGTCTGCGCGTCGTCGCGCTGCTCGGGCAGCCGCACCGGCTGCTGCTCGGCCTTCGCGATCCGTTCGACCTGCTCGACATTCCGGTCCCGCGTGATCTGGTCGATTTCTTCGGCGATGTCCGGAATCGGGTCGCTCAGTTCTGCGACGGACTGGTCCAGCAGGCGCTGGGCCTTGTCCATTGCGGACAGAAGCGAACTGCGCAGCTCCTCCAGCCGGAGCTGCTTGGTGCGGATCTCTTCCAGGGCTTCCAACCGCTGCTGCTCGGTCTCGGTGTTCCACTGGTCGCACTGCCGCCGGGCCTGGTCGATCAGCTGGTCAGATTCGTCCTGGGCGGCCGACATGGTCCGCTTGTACTCGTTGCGGATGTTCTGCCGCAGCCGCTGTTCCCGGGAGCGCAGGTCGCTGACCTTCTGGTCGTGCTCGCGGTGCAGCCGCGCGCGTCGCTCCTCGACGTCGGTGACCAGCTCGCTGCACTCGTTGCGCAGCTCGGTGGCGGCCCGCTGGGCCTCGTTGAGCAGCTCGCGCGCCTCGGTTTCCGCCGTGCCCCGGATGATCTCGGCCTGCCTCCTGGCCTGGTCGCGCAGGGTCTGCACCTCTTCTTCGGCGATCGAGAGCATGTTCTGCACCCGCTGGGAGGCGGCGGGCAGCCCGGTGTCGGAAGACTCGATCTGCTTGAGCCGCTGCTCGGCGGTGTCGAGGTTGCGGCGGGTGTCGTCGCAGAGCTTGCGGAGGTCGGAGTTGAGCTGCGCGGCCTCGTTGCGGTCGATGGTGACCAGGCGCAGCTGGTCCTCCAGCAGTTCCAGGTGTTCGATGACCTGATGGCGGTTGAAGCCGCGTACCTGGATGTCGAATCCCGGCCGGAGCGGCACGACGGAGTCGGCGTCTTCCATTGGTGAACTCCTCTCCGGACGGTCTGGGCTGATTCGATAGGTCGGAGAGTAGGGGCGATGCTGCTAGTTCGCCCAGCGGAAAACAACGATCATCACCGGATCAGGTGCTGATGATCAGGCGATCAAACGATCGCCTTGCTCTCAGCGATCGTGACACGTGTTCGTCCACTGTGCTCGTTTCGTTCGCCGGGTGACGCACGGGGCCGATTGGGGCGGGTACGGCAGTGGTGTGAAGCACTGTCACGAGATCGAGTGGTTAGGTTAGGCTCCGCTCGCGTACGGGTTCGCGGTGTCTAGGGAGCGTGGCGTGACGACTGGAGTCAACCTTGCCGACCGGTCGCACCAGCGGACATCGGTGTTGCTGCGGCGGTGGCTGGCCGAAACGCACACCCCGGTCGCCGAGGGGCGGCTGCGGTTGACCATCGGGTCGCTGCGGTTGAGCACGGACGTGGTCTACGACTCGCCGACCGGCGCGCACGGCTTCGGCCCGATCCACATCCTGGGCGCCACCGGCGCGCCGGTCGAGGTGGCCGAGCCCGCGTTGCTCGCCGTCGCGTGCTCCGCCGATGCGCGCGCCCGCGCGCTGCCCGACGCGCCGATCAACGCCGCAGACTCGGGCACGCTGCTGGATTGGCTGGTGGATGCCTTGCCGCGCAGTGCGGTCGATCCGCTTGCGCTGCCTGAGGATTTGGTCGCCCTCGCCCGGTCGGTCTCCGACGGGGCGGAGGCACGGCGCTGGTTGTCCGCTCACGTCGAGGGCCGGTTGCTGCCCGCGATTCGGGGCTGGAAACCCGACGACGCCGCCGGCGCCACGGCGGCGCTGCTGACGCGTGGCGCGCTCGCCGTCATCGGGTTGCTGGGGCGGCGTGGTGTCGTGCACGAGACGGACCTGATCGCCGACCTCGTGGATCGGCTGCGGGCAATCGCCGAGGCGTATCCGGACGCGGAATGGCTGGTGCGGCACTGGTTGACCAGCCCGACGCTGACCGATCTCGCCGCGCTCAACGGTTCCGGGCTGCGGTACCGCGCGGTTTCGGGCGAGATCCGGGTGCAGGCCGTGCCGTTCGAGGTGCGCAACCCGTTGTGGTCGGGCGCTGCGGACGCTCCGGGCGTACCGATCCCGGAGCTCGGGGAGGGCTGGTCGTTGCGGCCGGTGCGGGTCTCGGGCGCGGACGGCGGGCCGGATGTCGAGCTGGTGCACCGCTGGATGAACAATGAGCACGTCGCGGTCAACTGGAACCAGGCGTGGCCGGTGCCGCGGTGGCGGGACGAACTGGCTGGTCAGCTCGCCGGGCGGCATTCTGTTCCCTGCATCGTCGGCATCGACGGGCGGGATGTCGGCTACCTGGAGCTCTACCGGGTGCAGCGGGACAAGCTGGCGCGCTGCTATTCGCATGATCCGCACGACCTCGGCGTGCACATCGCCATCGGTGAGCCGGACGCGATCGGACGCGGAGTCGGCTCGTCGCTGCTGCGGGCGGTGGCCGAAGGGTTGCTCGCGGTCGATCCGGCCTGCGGCCGGGTCGTCGCCGAGCCCGACGTCCACAATGGAGCTTCGGTGTGCGCGTTCGGCAAGGCCGGGTTCGAGTGGGCTGCGGAGGTGGGGTTGCCGAAAAAGAATTCCGCGCTGATGGTGTTCGCCCGGTCTGCGCCGGGTGAGTAGTCCCACGTCGGTCGATGCGGTGAGCAGCTGTACTCCGGATCGAATCATAAGTAAGGTAAGCCTTACTTGCTCGTCGATCGTGGGGAGAACGATGCCGGGTCGTGCTGACGAGCAGTTGCCGTTGTCCGCCGCGCAGTCGGGGATCTGGTTCGCGCAGCAACTGGACCGCAAAAACCCGATCTTCAACACCGCCGAATACGTGGAGATCCACGGGCCGGTGGAGCCCATCCGTTTCGTGGCGGCCCTGCGGCGAGTCGTCGAGGAGGCCGAGGCGCTGCGGATGCGGGTGGTCGACGACGCCGGCGAGCCGCGGCAGGCCATCGACGAGGCCGACGGCTTCGACGCCCCGGTGATCGACTGCTCGGGCGCCGCCGATCCCGATGTGCGGGCGCTCGCCTGGATGCGCGCCGACCTGCGGGAACCGGTGGAGCTGACGCGGTCGAGGGCCGACGGCGGCCGGTTGTGGGGCGCGGCGCTGCTCAAGCTCGGTGACGAGCGCTGGTGGTGGTACCAGCGGATCCACCACGTCGCCATCGACGGTTACGGCTTCTCGCTGCTCATCCGGCGGGTATCCGAGCTGTACAGCTCGGCGGATTCCGGGCCGTCGCCGTTTGGCTCGCTGCGTTTGCTGCTGGATGCGGAACGGGAGTACCGGGAGTCGCCGAAGTTCGTCCAGGACGCGGAGTTCTGGCGGGAGCAGTTCGCGGACCGACCGGATGTCGCGTCGCTGGCCCGAAATCCGAGCGCCACCGCGCACACCTTCCACCGCCAGGCCGACGCCTCCGGCGCGGCCGATGCCCTGGCCCTCGCCGCGACCGCAAGCCGGGCGATCTGGTCCGATGCGCTCATCGCAGCCTTCGGCGCTTACCTGCACCGGATGACAGGGGCCACCGACGTCGTGCTCGGGCTACCGGTGATGGGGCGGCTCGGGTCGGCTGCGCTGCGGGTGCCCGGCATGGTCGTCAACGTGTTGCCGTTGCGGCTGCGGATCGCCCCCGGCACCACGCGCGCGGAGCTGATCGCGCAGGTCGTCAAGGCTGTGCGGCAGGTGCGCAGACACCAGAACTACCGCAGCGAAGACCTGCGCCGCGACCTGAAGCTGCTGGGCTCGGGCCAGCCGCTGTTCGGGCCGGTGATCAACATCAAGTCCTTCGACTACGAGCTCGCCTTCGGCGACAGCCCGGCGACCGTGCACAACCTCGCGGCCGGGCCGGTCGACGACCTGACCATCGCGGTGTACAACGCCGGCGGCGACCTGCGCTTCGAGTTCGACGCCAACCCCGAGCGCTACAGCGAGGGGGAGCTGACCGCGCACCGCGAGCGGTTCCTGCGGTTCCTGCAGCAGTTCTCGGACTGCGCCGGGGACACCCCGGTCGGCCGGATCGACCTGCTCTCGGCCGAAGAGCGCCACCGGATCCTGAACGAGTGGAACGCGCCGATCGCCGATGTCGGCGCGCCCCCGGGGGCGCCGCTGCCGCAGCTGTTCGAGGAGCAGGCCCAGCGCACCCCGGACTCAGTCGCGGTCACCTTCGGTGAGCAGAACCTCACCTACGCCGAGCTCGACGCGCGGGCCAACCAGCTCGCGCACCACCTGATCGACCACGGCGTCGGGCCGGAGCAACTCGTCGCGCTGGCGCTGCCGAGATCCGTAGAACTGGTGGTGGTGCTGCTGGCGGTGCTCAAGGCCGGTGCCGCGTACCTGCCGCTGGACCCGGGGCATCCGGACGAGCGGATCCGTTACGTGATCGGGGACGCGCAGCCGACCTTGCTCATCAGCGACGCCGAGCACGCGGCACGACTGCCGGACGGGATCACACGCATCCTGCTGGACGATCCGGTCGAGGTCGAGGAGATCGCCCGGCATTCGCAACGTGATCCGAAGGCCGGCGAGCGGGGCCCGCTGACCTCCGAGCACGCCGCCTACGTGATCTACACATCCGGCTCGACCGGGCAGCCCAACGGCGTGTCGATCCCGCACCACAACGTGGTCCGGCTGTTCAGCGCGACCGAGCCGTGGTTCTCCTTCGATGGCAACGACGTCTGGACGTTGTTCCACTCCTACGCGTGCGACTTCTCGGTGTGGGAGCTGTGGGGCGCGCTGCTGCACGGCGGCCGGTTGGTGGTGGTGCCGCACGAGGTCAGCCGGTCGCCGCAGGAGTTCCTGCAGCTGGTCGCCCGCGAGCGCGTGACCGTGCTCAACCAGACGCCTTCGGTGTTCTACCAGCTCAGCCAGGCCGATCGGGAGGCGCCGGGCACCGAGCTGGCGCTGCGGTACGTCATCTTCGGCGGCGAAGCGCTGGAACTGGCCAGGTTGGACGACTGGTACGACCGGCGCCCCGGGTTGCCGAAACTGATCAACATGTACGGGATCACCGAGGCCACCGTGCACGTGTCCTATGCGGAGCTCGACCGCGAGGCGGTCGCCCGGCGCGACGGCAGCCTGATCGGCCGCGGCATTCCCGACCTGCGGGTGTACCTGCTCGACGTACTGCTGCAGCCGGTGCCGCCGTGCGTGGTCGGGGAGCTGTACGTGGCAGGCGAAGGCCTGGCCCGGGGCTACCTCGGGAAGCGCGGGCTGACCGCGCAGCGGTTCGTCGCGGACCCGCACGGCGCGCCCGGGACCCGGATGTACCGCTCCGGCGACCTGGGTCGGTGGCGGGCGGACGGCGGCATCGAGTTCGTCGGCCGCGCCGATCAGCAGGTCAAGGTGCGCGGGTTGCGCGTCGAGCTCGGCGAGATCGAGGCGAACCTGGCGGCGCATCCGCAGGTGCGGCAGGCCGCCGTCGTGGTGCTCGAGGACCAGCCCGGCGACAAGCGGCTGGTCGGTTACACCGTCGGTGCGGCCGAGCCGAGCGAGTTGCGGGCGCACCTGGCGGAGCGGCTGCCGGCCCACATGGTGCCGTCGGCCTTCATGGCCGTGGACGCGATTGCTTTGACCGCCAACGGGAAGCTCGACACCCGGGCCTTGCCCGCGCCAGATTTCGCCGCAGAGGCAGGTGGCCGCGGGCCGCGGGACGTGGTCGAGTCGACGCTGTGCCGGTTGTTCGCCGAGGTGCTCGGGGTGCGCGAGGTCGGCATCGACGACGGGTTCTTCGAGCTGGGCGGGCACTCCCTGCTGGCCGCGCGCCTGCTGGCGCGGGTGCGCACCGAGCTCGGTGCCGAGCTGACCATCCGCAGCCTCTTCGACCACCCGACCGTCGCGCGCCTGGCCGCGCAGCTCGAAGCGGGGACGAGTCGGCCCGCGCTGCGGCCGGTGGAGCGGCCCGAACGCATTCCGCTTTCCTTCGCGCAGCAGCGCCTTTGGTTCCTGAACCGGCTGGAGGACGCCAGCGCCACCTACAACCTGCCGCTGGTGCTGCGGATGTCCGGGGAGCTGGACGTGGCGGCGCTGCGGGCGGCGATCGGCGATGTCGTGCGGCGGCACGAGAGCCTGCGCACGATCTTCCCGGACGAGCTGGGAGAACCCCGCCAGGAGGTCCTCGACACCGTGCCCGACCTGACGCTGGTTCGGATTCCGGCCACCGGTGATCCGCAATTTCCGGGGAAATCGAACCTTCGATTTCCCCGGAAACTGCGCGACCCCGAAGACTCGGGGTCCTTCGGCGGGGTGGCCGAAGCGTTCGCAGCAGCGGTTCGGCAGGGGTTCGATCTGGCCGCGGAACCGCCTATCCGGACGACGTTGTTCACGACGACCGAATCCCCCGAGACCGGCGGCGAGCACTTGCTGCTCGTGCTGTTGCACCACGTGGCCGGCGACGAGTGGTCGACGCTGCCGCTGGTGCGGGACCTGTCGACCGCCTACGCCGCGCGCGTGGCGGGCGCGGAGCCGGGCTGGGACGACCTTGCGGTGCAGTACGTGGATTACACGCTCTGGCAGCGGGAACTGCTCGGGGGCGAGTCCGATCCGGGTGGGCTTGCGGCGCGGCAGCTGGCGTTCTGGCGGCGGGCGCTCGCCGGCCTGCCGGACCAGCTGGAGCTGCCCACCGACTTCCCACGCCCGGCGGTGTCCAGCCACCGGGGCGACGCGGTGCGCTTCGACCTCGACCCCGCCTTGCACCAGCGGCTTCGGCGGCTGGCCAGCGAGCACCAGGCCAGCGTGTTCATGGTGTTGCAGGCCGGGTTGGCCGCGCTGCTGACGCGGCACGGCGCCGGCACCGACATCCCGATAGGTTCACCGGTGGCCGGTCGCAGCGAAGACGCACTCGACGACCTGGTCGGGTTCTTCGTCAACAGCCTCGTGCTGCGCACCGACACCTCGGGCGAGCCGAGCTTCGCCGAGCTCGTCGACCGGGTGCGGCGAGGAGACCTGGCCGCCTTCGACAACGCGGAGCTGCCCTTCCAGCGGTTGGCCGAGGCGCTCAACCCGGCCCTCTCGCCGTCCCGGCACCCGCTGTTCCAGGTGATGCTCGCGTACCGGGGCGCGGCCGAGTCCGTCACCGCGGACCTGCCGGGGCTCGAGACCACTGTGGACACCGCACCCGCCGGGGCGGCGAAGTTCGACCTGGCGTTCAGCCTCGGCGAACGGGCCGACGGTGGCATCGACGGATTGGTGCAGTACAGCACCGACCTGTTCACCCGGCGCACCGTCGAGGACCTGGCCGCGCGGTTGGTCCGGCTGCTCGCTTCCGCCGTCGAGGATCCGGCCGCCCCCGTCGGCAGCCTGGACATCTTGGGCGATGCGGCCCGGCAGCGGATGTTGGAATGGGGCGACGCCGCTGGTGGCGCGGCTCCGGCGGGAACGTTTCCCGAGCTGTCCGGCGCGAAGGTCGCGCAGGACCCGGACAAGCCTTCGCCGGACGCGCGGACGACCAGGTGAAGATCCGCGGGTTGGCGAATCGGGGATCCCGGAGGCCAGGAGGCGTGTGCGGTTTCGCACCCGCTCGGCTGCGCAGAACGAGTTTGGAAACAGGCTTCGAACGCCGAAGGAGCATGACGATGACGAACCCGTTCGAGGATCCGGCCGCGGAATACTACGCACTGATCAATGAGCAGGACCAGTACTCGTTGTGGCCAGCCGCGATAGCCGTGCCCGCCGGGTGGACCATCGCGCACGGCCCGGCCAGCCGGGAGTCCTGCGTGGACCACATCGAGGTGAACTGGACCGATATGCGACCCGCGCGCTGACCATGCGGACCTACACCGTGCGCCGCTACGACGAGTCGCGCGGCGAGTTCGACGTCGACTTCGTGCTGCACGACGAGTACGTCGGCAAATCCGGGTGCCCGAAAAACGGGTGCCGGCGAGCTGAGGGGAAAACGTGGCTGCGGTCAACGAGAGAAACCACGACGTGCTGGCAATCGGTTTCGGACCGTCCAACCTGGCGCTGGCCATCGCCATCGAGGAGCACAACCGCACCGCGTCCGAAGTGGACCGCCTCGACGGCGTTTTCTTCGAGTGCCAGGCCGCGTTCGGGTGGCACCAGGGGTAATCGTGGGGCACAGCGGGAATGGTGTTCGGCCGGGTGCGGTTGTAGGCACTGATGGAAACTGATGCGTCCCCGGAGCACACAGAGTCGGGCAGTGCGACCGCAGAGCAGGACAACCCGATCAAGGGCTTGGCCCGTGGCGACTCGCCTGTGGCGTTGTCGGTGCTCGACCTGTCCACCGTCGGCGTCGAGCACAGCCCTTCGGATGCCCTGCGCACCACCACCGAGCTCGCCCGCAGCGTCGAGCAGTGGGGGTTCCACCGGCTGTGGGTAGCCGAGCACCACGGCATGCCCGGCATCGCCAGCTCCGCGCCCGCCGTGGTGATCGCGCACCTCGCCGCGCACACCACCAGCCTGCGCCTGGGCTCCGGCGGCGTGATGCTGCCGAACCACGCGCCGCTGGTCGTCGCCGAGCAGTTCGGCACCCTCCAGGCGCTGCACCCCGGCCGCATCGACCTCGGCATCGGCCGCGCACCGGGCACCGACCAGGCCACCGCTCGGGCCCTGCGGCGCACCACCGGGCCGCTGTCCGCCGACGACTTCCCGCAGCAGCTCGGCGAACTGATCGCCTTCCTCCACGACAACTTCCCCGTCGACCACCCGTACGCCGCGATCCAGTCCGTGCCGCACGGCCCCATGCCGCCGGTTTGGCTGCTCGGTTCCAGCGGCTTCAGCGCGCAGCTGGCCGGGGCTCTCGGCCTGCCATTCGCCTTCGCGCACCACTTCAGCGCGCAGAACACGCTGCCCGCGCTGGAGCTCTACCGGCAGTCCTTCCAGCCGTCGGAAGTGCTGGCCGAGCCGTACGTGCTGATCGGCGTGCAGGCCGTCGCAGCCGACACCGACGAGGAAGCGCTGGACATCATCCGTCCCGTCGCGCTGAGCATGCTGCGGCTGCGGCGGGGCATGCCCGGCAAGCAGCCGACCCGCCGAGAGGCCCGCGAGTACCCGTACACCGAACTGGAGCAAAGCTTCATCGACAGCTGGCTGGCAGACGCCGTCTACGGCGCTCCGGAGACCGTTCGGGCCGGGCTCGACGAGCTGCGCGAACGCACCGGGGTCGACGAGCTGATGCTCACCGCGAACGTGCCGGATCGGGACAGCAAGCTGCACTCGTTCGAACTGATTGGCAAGGCGTACCGGATGATCTAGCCGCTCGCCAGTTGTCCTTGAAGCGGCGAAGCCGATTGACCCACGCATGAGAGGTGCTTACCCGCGGGTTCTCGGGGTCGTCTCGGGAGGATCCCGGACCAGGAGCGTCTGAGGGTTCCGCTGCGGGACCAGCTACGGAAATCGGTCACTAGAACAAGTTCTCAAGGTGTGCGCCGCCACTCTTGCCCGAGGTCCGACGCAGGCGCTCGGGACCGTGGCGTACGGTCTATTGACACCGGTCTTTCTAAGCACGAGGCGGGATTGAGGGATTGGCATGAAGCCTGGTGTGCTGGCCTTCTACCGGATCATGGCGTACGTCACCGCGGTGCTGTTGATCCTCCTGTGCGCCGCGATGGTGCTCAAGTACGGCCACTTCGTCGGTTTGTGGTCGGAGGGTTCCTCGACCCAGCAACTCGGTGAGACGTGGACCTTCCGGATCGGCGTGGCGCACGGCTGGCTGTACATGGTGTACCTGCTGGTCGCGGTGATCGCCACCACCCAGCTCCGCGCGCCGATCGGCCGGATGCTGCTGGTGCTGCTGGCGGGCACGATCCCGTTCGGCGCGTTCGTCGCCGAGCGCAAGGTGACGCACTGGCACGAGCTGCGGTTGGCGGGCAAGCCGATCACCGCGCCGCACAGCGTCGCGAAGTCGGAGGAATCGCACGCCTCATGACAGCCGCTCCGGAATCCGCTTCGCAGCCCGCGCCGACCGCCGGTCGTCGTCGCGGCGTGGTGGCCGCCTACCTGGCCTTGACCAAGCCACGTGTCATCGAGCTGCTCCTGGTCACCACGATTCCCGCGATGTTCCTCGCGCAGCGCGGTGTCCCGTCGTTGTGGCTGGTCATCGTGACGCTGTTCGGCGGCGCCATGTCCGCCGGTAGCGCCAACGCCCTCAACTGCGTCGCGGACTCCGACATCGACGCCGTGATGAACCGGACCAAGAAGCGCCCGCTGGTGCGCTACGAGGTACCGCGCCGCAACGCGCTGGTCTTCGGCATCGTGCTCGGCGTGGTGTCGTTCGCCTTGCTGTGGCTGGGCGCGAACCTGCTGGCGGCGATCCTGGCCACGGCCGCGCTGTTGTTCTACGTCTTCGTCTACACGCTGGTGCTCAAGCGCCGGACCTCGCAGAACATCGTGTGGGGCGGCGCGGCCGGCTGCATGCCCGTGGTGGTCGGGTGGGCCGCCGTCACCGGCAAGGTGGAGTGGCCCGCGCTGGTGATGTTCGGCGTGGTGTTCCTGTGGACACCGCCGCACTTCTGGTCGCTGGCTATGAAGTACAAGGACGACTACGCGCGCGCCGGGGTGCCGATGCTGCCGGTGGTCGCCACCGCGCGGCAGGTGTCGGCGCGGATCCTGGCCTACAGCTGGGCCACGGTGGGCTGCACGTTGCTGCTGGTGCCGGTGACGAGCTGGGTGTACGTGGCGTTCGCGGTGCTCGGCGGGGCAGCGTTCCTGATCGTCGCGCAGCGGCTGCACGCGGCGGTGCGCAACGGCCAGGCCTTCAACCCGATGAAGCTGTTCCACCTGTCGAACTCGTACCTGGCGCTGCTGTTCGTGGCCATCGCGGTGGACGCCGCCGTCGGCCTGCCCGTGCTGGGCTGAAGCAGCACCTATCACGTTTGGCGCGAACGGCCTGTTCGTCTCGCTGGAGGAGGCGAACAGGCCGTTCGCTTCTTCCGGGCTTTCGGGCGGAGGGGGGTGAACGGACCGTTCATCTCGCTAGAAGGGGTGGAGAGGCCGTTCGCTTCGCCCAGCACCCGGCCCGTCGACTACAGGCGCGGCCCGTCGACTACAGGCGGAGGTGGAGTCGGAGGGCGCTCTCCAGCCTGGCGAGGGTGTTCTGCGACAGCGTTGCGATGCGGTTGCCGCCACCGCGATGGCGCGCCTTCTGCTGGGCGTACTCGTCGACGAAGGTGACGTCTTCGTCGGTCAGGCTCACACTCACCTTCATGCCGCGATGCTCCTGCTGCCACTCGCTGTCATACCGCCGTCATACCGCTGTTTCACCTGGTAGATGTCGTGATCGGTTCGGGCGCGGTGGCGCGCGGTGGCGCGCGGTGGCGCCCGAAACCACTCATGGGAATGACCAGCGGAACCGTTCAGCGCACGATCGGGAAGATGCCTGGTGCGCCCCGCCCGGTGGCCGCATCGACGAAGGCGATCGGATCCGCTGTGGCGGCGAGCAGGTGCACCGCCTCGCGCAGCGGTTCGCCCTCCATCGGCCCGGGCATCGGGAGGTCCAGCGCGGTGGCCATGTCGAAGTAGTGCACCACCGCCTCCATCACGAAGATCCGCAGCGCCTCGCCCGCCAGCACCACGGCAACACCGCCGTAGTCGACGCGTTGGTTCAGATCGGCGCCCCGCAACGCGGCGACGACCTTCGGGGCCACCTCGGTGAACTGAGCGACCAGCTCGCCGGTCGAGGTCGCTGCGGCCTGCTCGGTCGCTTGGTCGCGGAGGAGGTCGGCATTCTGCTCGGCGACGCCGCCGGACTGCTGCATGAACGCGAGAAGCTCGGCTGCGTCGTTGTGGGTCACCTGTCCCTCGGCTTCCGGCGCGTCCAAGGCCGCGCCGGTCCCGGCCGGGAATCCGCTGTGGTGGGCGTAGACGTCCTTGACGGTCCAGCTCGGCAACCGGGTCGGCCGCCGCCACCGTGTCTCGTCGAGGCTGCTGCCCAGCTCGGCCCAGGCCCGCCACGCTTGATCCAAGGCGTCGATGATCATGCTTCTCCGATCAGTTCGAAGGTCACGCACGCCCGGCCGCCGAAGCGGTCGGCGTGCTCGTGGACGGCTGCTTCGAGGAAACCGCGGGCGTGCTCCTCTCCCACGGATCGCACGCCGACCTCGGCGGCGCTGGCGATTTGCTCGGCTTCGCGCAGCGGCGCGGCGTCCTCCGGCGTTACCCCCTCGATGCCCGCCTCGCCGCGCGACACCAGCAGGTAGGCGACCTCCCGGCCGCTCGCGGTCCAGGCGGCTACCGCGCCCGAGCAGCCGTACTCGAGGTCGTCGGGGTGGGCGACGATGGCCATTGCGCGGCGCCAGTCCTGCGGCATGGGCTTGAGGGCGTCGGCCATCGCGTCATCCTCCCAAAGTTCCGTTGGTACTAGTTCATTCTGGGGTTGCGCAGAACAACTGGCCACGCAATTTCTGGTCCTCCGCAGGAATCATCGCTTTGGTGAGTCCCTTTTTTCCGGGCCCGAGGTCGACCGCAACCGAACTTGCTGTTTCGGCTGCTCAAGGCACGAGAGTGCGTTTCGGTGCGATAGCCCTGCGAGCGCTCACGGGCCGTTGCTCACCGGTTCGGAGCAATCGGTGCGGGGAACCGCTTTCGCTGCGCTGCCGTCAAACTCCGTGAATCCCGCTTGAACGGGGTTTGGCGGTACTAGGCTTGCTGATCATCAACGGGTCACTCCGCGACAGCGGAGAGCAGCGAGGCGGGCGAGGTCATGCGCGACGAGCCAGGGCACGACGAGCGGCAGCCGGAAACCGGCGAGCCGGTCGACGCCGCGCGGCAACCGGAGGTGCTGGCGGGCGAACCCGCAGTCGAATCGGCCGAGAAACCGCCTGGATCGGCCCGATCGGAGAATGACCCGGTTGAGCCTGCGAAAGGGGCGGCTGAGGCGGCCAGAAAACTTGTCGGGCCGCCGGAAAACCCGGCTGAGCTCGGGACCGACACCGCTGATTCGGCGGTCGAACCGCAATCCGGCGAGCAGCCCGAGGAATCCGCCGAGCCGTTACCCGACGCACCCCCGGACCCGGTCGCGCAGCTGGCTGAGGCGGTCACCGCGCTCACCGAGCAGATCCGCGAACACCACGAGCGGGCCGCCGCCCGCGAGCGCGTCATCGACAAGCTGCACGCCGAGGTGGAGAGGCTGCGCGCCGGGGAGCAAAACCTCGTGCTGCGCCCGATCACCAAGGACCTGCAGAACCTCCGCAAGGATCTGCTGCACCAAGCCCGCCTGCTGCCCGCCGAAATCGGCCGCCAGCAGGTCGTGGACCTGCTCGAATCCTTCGCGCTGAGCGCGGAGCAGGCGTTGGAGCGCTGCGGCAGCGCCCCGATCCGACCGGAGATCGGCGCCGATTTCGAGCCGCGCGAGCACCGCGCCATCAAGGTCCTCCCGGCCGACGACCCCGCTCAGCACGAGCGGATCGCCGTCGTCGTCTCCGACGGATACCTGGACACCACTACCGATCGCGTGACCGTCCCCGCGCGGGTGCACGTGTACCGCTGGAGCGCCGAAACCGCGCCGACCACCGAGAACGACCCGCGAGCAGAGGGGATGAGCGCAGATGTCTGACGGAGACCTGAGGGTGTTCGGCATCGACCTGGGCACCACCTATTCCGCCATCTCGTACGTCGACGAGACCGGCCGACCCGCGGTTTGCCGCAACACCGACAGCAACGAGACCACGCCCTCGGTGGTGTTCTTCGAGAACGAGTCCAACGTGGTCGTCGGGTCGGTGGCGAAGAACTCCGCGATCATCGACCCGGACCGGGTGGTGTCGCTGATCAAGCGGCAGATGGGCAGCGACGCCGAGTTCGAGTTCGACGGCACCACCTACACCCCGGAGTCGATCTCGGCGCTGATCCTCAAGCAGCTCGCCCAGGACGCCGCCGCACACACTGGTGGCGAGGCGACGCGCGCCGTGATCACCGTGCCCGCCTACTTCGGCATGCTGGAGCGCAGCGCGACCAAGAACGCCGGTCAGATCGCCGGACTGGAGGTGATCGGCATCGTGCCGGAGCCTGTGGCGGCGGCGCTGCACTACGAGGCGACCACCGACGCCGAGGACAAGACGATCCTGGTCTACGACCTCGGCGGCGGCACCTTCGACACCACTGTGATCCGGGTGTCCTCCGACGAGATCGTGGTGATCTGCACCGACGGCGACGACAACCTCGGCGGCGCGGACTGGGACACGCGGCTGCGCAACCACCTGCTGGCGAAGTTCCTGGAGCAGGCGCCGGAAGGCACCGAGGCCGACGACGACGAAGAGTTCATGCAGTCGCTGGCCACCACCGCCGAGGAGACCAAGAAGCAGCTGTCCAAGGCGGAATCCCGCGCGGTGGCGCTGCGAGGCGCCGGGGTCAGCGCCCGCGTCGAGGTGACCCGGGCCCAGTTCGAGGAAGAAACCCAGGACCTGCTGGACAAGACCGTCGACATCGTCAAGCGCACCCTGGCGACCCTGCAGGAGAAGCAGCCCGGCACGCAGATCGACGACGTGCTGCTGGTCGGCGGATCCACCAAGATGCCCGCGGTTGCCCAGCGGCTGCGCGCCGACTTCGACTGGGACCCGAAGCTGCACGACCCGGACCTGGCGGTGGCCAAAGGCGCCGCGCTGTACGCGCTGGGCCGCGTGGTGCACCGCGAGATGACCGAGGCCGCCAAGCAGGGCGCTACAGGTGTCGCGGAAGCGGTGCAGACCGTGGCGCAGCAGACCGGGATCTCGGTCAAGGCGCTGGAGAACCTCGCCGCCAAGCAGACCCGGAACGTGCTGCCCAAGGCCTTCGGCGTGAAGCTGGTCGACACCAGCGACCAGGGCTGGCAGCAGAAGCCGACGAAGCACTTCGTCAAGCACCTCGTGCACGCCAACGACTCGCTGCCCACCGACGAGCGCGTGCTGGAGGCGGCCACCGTCGAAGACGGCCAGACCGGGGTGATGATCGAGCTGTTCGAGCAGTCCGGGGTCGTCGCCGGGCCGGACCTGGACGAGAACAAGCCGATCAACGAGGGTAAGGGGCTCATCGACGGGTTGCCGCAGCTGCCCGCCGGATCGCCGGTGAACATCCGCATGACGGTCGACGACGAGGGCCTGCTGGAGTTGACCGCCACCGAGCCGTCCACCGGCAAGTCGCTGGACATCAAGGTCAGGGTGAGCGTGCGCAGCGACGAGGAAGTCGCGGAGGCAAAGAAGGTGGTCGCCGGGATTACGGTCTCCGGCTGAGAGCCCGCACCAGGGCCAGACTCCCGCCCCGATGCGCCAGATTCACCGCGTCGGGCCTGTCCTCCGCGAGGTTGCCCGGGGTGCGGGGTGTCCCCGCAGGACACAGTTGAGAACCTGCGGCGGCTGCGCCACGTCCGAGATGAAGATCGAGCAGAAGTCAAAGACAGGACCCGATGCAACCCTTCGATCCCAAGGCCTACGAGCGCGAAGTGGTGCGGCCGCTGCGGGGACGCAGCGGCCGATTACCCGACGACCTGCTGACCAGGTACGCGGTCGAGCCGGGCTTCTCCGACGCGGAGTTGGTGCAGCGGCTTGCCCAAATCCGTTCGCACTGGAACAAAAGCGCCCAATCCACCGCGAAGTCCAGCTTCACCACCAGCGTCTACAAGGCGTTCCTGCGCGAGGACGAGGAGCTGCGGCGCGCGCACGGCGACGCGATGTCCGGCATGTCCTGGTGGCGCAACCGGAACAACGACCGAGCCGGCACCAGCATGCGGCAGATCGACGAACTCGTCGGGATGCTGAAGGCGAACTTCGGCGAACTCGGCCTGATCACGCCCGGCCAGCTGGCGGCGATGCGCGAGACGTTCGGCCAGCTGGCGCCCGCCGAGGTCGACCGAGCCCTGGACAAGGCCGGGGTGCAGACCGTGACACCGCGGGAACTGCCGAAGGCCAGCGGCCTGTCCGAGACTCTGTTCCGGCGGTTGAAAGCCCTGCTGGGCGACGCTGAAGTCACCGGGATTCCCGAACTCCTGCACGGCAAGCTCGAAAGCTACCGGCTCCTGGTGGACTTCGACAGCACCCCGTCCTTCCCGACCGGGCTCACCGCGAAAGCCATCCAGCAGGCAATCGACCGTGAGAACCGGCGCTCCGGAAACCAGGCCGCCCGCGAGGCGCTCGGAATCCTAAACACGGCGCTCGGCAAGGACGGCGCGGACCTCCGGCTGCTGGCGCTCTACCACCTTCTCGACGACGTGCGCCGGCTCCGCGAGAACGGCGCACCCGCCAGCGCGCTACTGAAGGTGCTCGGCCGAAGCGGGCTGGACGCGGGCGAGGTCCGGCAGGTCGTGGTGAGCCTCCTCAGCGAAACCGGCGCCACCGCGCCGCCGGTCACCGGCCTGCAGAAGGTCACCGAACTGCTGGCCGACGGCCAGCTCATCGCCGCCCAGCAAACCCTCGCCGCGATAATCGACACCGACGAGGTGACCGCCGCGAAAGCGGCCGTCGACCGGCACGCGGAGCAAGTGCGGCAGCTGCGCGAAGCCGCGCACCGCGCGCTGCGCGGCGGAGCCGACGGCGAAGCCCGGCGCCAGCTTGGCGAAGCCGTGCGGCTCGCCGCCGACGACGACGCGATAGCGGCGGAACTGCGGCGGATCCCGCTGAGCCCGGTCGACGCCGTGACGGCGCAGCCGGAAGGAGTCGGGGTGCGGGTGTCGTGGCGGGCGTTGCCCGACCACGACGACGGCACCCGGTACCGGGTGGTGCGCCGAGCCGGGCGGATGCCCGCCGACGCAGACGACGGCGACGTAGTCGCCGAAGTCGGGGAGACGGCGGTGGTGGACGCCGCGGTGGCGGCCGGTGGGAGCGTCGGGTACGCGGTTTTCGCCACCGGGGACGGTGGCGTCTGGTCCCGGCCGGTCGGGGTGACCATCGACGTGCTGCCGCCCGTGCACAAGGTGCGGTTGGCCGTTCGCGGCGGGGCGGTCGAGGGGAGTTGGGTCGTTCACCGGGACGCCGTCGGCGTGGACGTACGGCGCCGTCGCGACGGGGGATCCGCGGACGTTCCGGTGCCGACCAGCGGTGGCACGGCCTTTCGTGATTGCGCAGCGGACGCCGGTGGTGACTGCACCTACCTGCTGACCGCTCGGTATCGCCGCCCGGACGGCACCGAGGTCTCGGCCGAGGCCGTGCCGGTGCGGCACACCGCGCGGGTCGCGGCGACGCTGCCGCCGGTCACCTCGTTGGACGCGCGGCGCTTCGGCGGCGAGCTGGTGCTGTCGTGGGTGTGGCCGGAAGACGTCCGGATGGCCGAAGTGACCTGGACGAACGCGTTGGCCGACACCGGCGGCGGGCAGCTGCGGTTGACCCGGCAGCAGTACCAGGCCGACGGCGGTTGCCGCATCGACGCCGGGCCCGGCACCGTGCGCGCGCAGGTATCGGCGATCGCGACCGCCGACAACGGCGAAAGCCGGTCGCTGCCCGCCGTGCTGGAGGCGCCCGGGGCGCCGCCGCAGGTCAGCTACCGGGTCGAACGGCAGAGCCGGTTGTTCGGCACGAGCACCGCGCGCGTCGTCCTGACCGCCGACCAGCCGGTGCCGGACTGCACGGTGCTGGTGGTCGTCGCGCCCGGCCGCGTCATGCCGCTCAAACCGGACGACGGCCAGGTCCTGCACCGCGGCGTCCACGATCTCCGTGAACCGCTGGAGCTGACCGTCGAACTGCCGCGCCGGAAACCGTTCTGGCTGCGGTGCTTCGTGCACGCCGCCGGTATCGAGCTGATCGATCCGCCGATCTCCCAGCTGAAGGTGTCCTGATGCACATCCTCGATGCGGCACAACCGACCCCGAAGCCCGTCGCCTCCCAGCGAGGAGTTCCGCAATTTCAATGGAAATCGGAGGTCCGTTTTCCATTGGAATTGCGGTGGAACGGGGTGGTGGGGCGGTTAGCCGTGCGGAACGAGTCCGGGGAAGGCGCCTGATGGCCAAACTCGCCTGTCCCTACTGCTACCACCGGTTTCCCGGGAGCAACCTGTGGTTCCAGTGCACCGGCCGGCCCGCACCCGGCAAGGAGAAGTGCCGGAAGGTCGTCGACCCCGAACGGCAGCGGCTCACCGGCTACGCCCCCGCTTCCTGGCCGACCTTCGCCGCACCGAAGGCCCTGCTCGGGCGCACGCCGCGCCGGGCGCCGTGCCCGGACTGCGGCACGGTCAGCGGTATCCGAGCCTGCCCGGTGTGCCACACACCGCTGCCCGCCAACTTCGCCGACGGCCGCAGCCCGCTGATCGGGGTTGTGGGCGGCAAGAACGCTGGCAAGACCGTCTACACCACGGTGCTGGTGCACGAGCTGCGGCACAACATCCGGCGCCGCTTCGACGCCGACATCTCCTTCGCCGGGGAGCTGGCAGGGGTCGGTACCGCCCAGTGGCTGGAACGCTACGAGCAGGCACTGTTCGACGACCGGGCGCTGTTCGAGTCCACCGCCAGCTCCGCCGACGGCATCCGCATTCCGCTGGTCATGCAGTGGAGGCAGCCGCGCGTGCAGTTCGGCCGCCAGGTGCACAACACCACGACGCTGTCGTTTTACGACGCCGCCGGCGAGGACATGACGACCCAGGAGTTCGTCAACAGCCAGGCCTACCTGACCGCGGCGGACGGGCTGATCGTGCTCCTCGACCCGTTCCAGCTGCCCGGCGCGCGGGACCGGATCGCGGTGCCGGACGTCGGCCGCCGCGACGCCGAGCCGCCGATCAACGTGCTCAACCGGGTCACCGAGATGCTTCGCTCCAGCGTCGGGCTCAGCGATCGCAAGAAGATCGGCATCCCGATCGCCGTGGTGTTCTCCAAGATCGACGCGTTCTTCGGGATGCTCGGCGACAACCATCCGCTGCTGCGCCCGCCGGCCACGGGGCCCGAGTACGACGAGGCGGGTGGCCAGGACGCCGACGAGCACCTGCGGGCGCTGCTGGCCGAGCTCGGCGCCGACGACCTCGACGGGCATCTGCGGGCGCATTACCAGACGTTCCGCTATTTCGCGGTTTCCTCGCTGGGTGCGGAACCGGACTATGGCCGCAAACAGATCGACCCGGCCGGGGTGCGGCCGTTCCGTGTGGACGAACCACTGCTGTGGCTGCTCAGCCACTTCGGGATCATCGAAGGGAGCCGACGATGAGCGGGCGCGAGTTCCAGTCGCTGTACTACACCGACTGCCGGCCGGGCCAGGGACTGCGCGGCGGCGCGGGATTCCAGTTCCAGGCCGTCTCCTCGGGCACCACCGACGAGATGATGACCGTGGTGCAGCGCTCGGCGCTCTACGAGGCCCCGGTCGGCTGGATGCGCGAGAAGCGCGAAGTATCCAACTACCCGCCTTCGCTGGTCCACGTGCACGGCGCCGTTTACGCGACCGCCCGCGGGATCTACCTGGGCGCGGAGACCGGCGGCGTGCGGGAGGGCAACCAGTTCACCCACGCGCTGGCCACCGCCGACCCGCAGCTGTACGGGCCGATCCGGCCCGCACAGCTGTGGGGCGCGCAGTGGTGGGTCGAGGAACCTGCGGAGACAACCGAGTGCGAGGCGGTGCCGGCCGAACCCGAGGCTGGCCCGTTCGGCGTCGAGGCGCTGCGGGACTGGGTGCTGGGCCAGCAGGACGGCGAATCCTGGTTGCTCGCCGTGCAGTCCGCGATGGACCGGGTGCACGACGAGGGCGCGCCCCGGCTGGTGTTCGTCAGCGAGGATGCGGAGACCGCGGTGCGCTGGATCGCGGCCGGAACGCTCCTGCTGCCGCAGGAACGGGCACTGCGGGTGGGCTTCCGGGTGTTCGCGACAAATCCGCAGTACAGCGGCCACGAGGTGCTGGCGGTGCACCCGGATTGGGCCGGATCGCTGGCCGACCCGGACCGCAACTCCGACTACGCGGTGTTCAACCTGGTCAGCGGCGAGCACCGGAAGGTCGAGCCGACGGCCGCCGCCCGGCATTGGGTGCCGCGCTTCCTCGGCGCCGACCCCTACGACGTGGTCGACGCCATCGAGCTGTCGCACCAGTTCGCACGAGGCCGGGGCGGGAAGCTGCCGATCGCGGCGGACCGACTGGCCGCCGGGGTGCTGATGCTCGACGAGACCGTGTCCGGGCAGGATTGCGCGCTGGCGCTGGCCAAGTGGCTGGTCTCCGCGCCGCCGGTGTCCGCGACGGACGTCGTCGAGCCGGTGCTGGATGCCGTGCTGGCCGCCTCGCCCGGGCTGCCGGTGCTGGCGAAACTGGCGGAGACCAACACGGCACAGGCCGGGCGGGTGCGGATCGCGTTGCTGCGCGCGGAGCTCGACGAGATCGTGCGCGGCACCCCAGCCGACGCCCGGCCGCCGTTCGCGCCGCAGCCGTGGAGCCCGGACGAGGCGGAGGAGACCCGCGTCCTGGTCGAGGCCGCCGCCGGCGCCCTCGCCCCCGAACGGATGGACCTGCTGCTGCGGACCGCGACCAGGTTCGACGTGCGGCCCCGGGTGGGGCAATTCGGCGAGGCCGCCGGGCGATTCGTCGAGTGGTGGGCCGAGCACCCGCACGTCGGTTTCGACCCGGCGCGCTGGACGTGCGGCCTGGAGATGACCGACCTGCTGCGCGACGCGCTGACCCGCCGCCTGAGGGGCCCGAATTCGGCCGCTGTCGCCGAGGCGATCAACGACCGCTGGTGGCGGCTGCTCTCCCCGACTCTCAGCGACCCCTTCATGCCGCTGGATGCGGCGATCGCAGCAGCGGCGGTGGCCGCGGGCGGCACGGCCCGTCAGGAGACCATCGGGCGCTTCCGCGAGCAGCTGCGCGCACCGGACAGGCCGGGTACCGGCGAAGCGGTGTGGGAGGCGCTGTTCCGGAATTCGGCGCCCACCATGGCCGAGGTGAAGGACTTCCTAACCGCCCTTCCTTCTACGGCTGTTTCGGATTCCTTGGCGCAGAAAGCATTCGCGGCGCTCGAGAAGTCCAAAGTGTCCGGTCTCTACCTGGACGTCTTGCGGATGCTGGGGCACCACATCGGCGACCGGGAGGCCCTGCGCAAGCTGTGGGAGGAGGACAGCCGGCTGCGGTCCTGGCTGAGCACTTTCACCCGCAAGGGCGCCGAAACCGATGCTGGGGTGCTCAAGGACGTCTCCGAAGAGGTCTTCACCGCTCGAGCGGACCAGATCATCGCGACGCTGATCGGCGCCTCGCCGCAAGCCACGCTGGACGCCACCGAGCAGGGCGGTGAACAGCTGCAGAAGATGCTGGTCCACGCGCTGCCCGCGGTGTGGAACGACGAGCAGGCCGAGCCGTCGCGGCGGGACCAGGCGGTCGTGCTGGCGTTCCTGACCGCCTGGCACGACACCACCTCCGAAGAGGTGCGGAAGGCGTTCGACAAGGCCCTGGAGCGCTGGGCCGGCAAGCACAAGCAGTCCGACTACCGGCGGATCAGCAAGCTGCTGCGCGGCGTGGCGGCCGAGGACGCCGCCGCCTGGCACGAGTGGTTGCAGGAGTACTCGCAGCAGAAGCCCAAACCGACCCGCACCCGTGAGCTCGCTCTGCGGCTGTTCCGCAGACGGGAGAAGTGATGCCGTACATCGTCGGCGGCATCCTGCTGCTGTGCTTGGGGCTTTGGGTCGCCTCGGTGGTGATCACCATCGCCGCCTGGCTGTTCCCGGTCTTCATGCTGATCGGCAGCTCCTGGGCGTTCGTCGCGACGTGCCAGGTGCTGCTGGGGCGCGGTTGTCGGCCTCCGGTTCTGGTCACGCCCAACGACGTGGTCAACGGCACCGCAGGGCTGCGCGAGCCGAAGGGGCCGTTCCCGCGCGACTGGGCCTGGCCGAGCTACCTCGCCGCCCAGTGGCGACGCGACCTGATCGCCGCCTGGCACAACGGTTGCGGTTTCATCGTGCGCGGCTGGCGGTGGGGCTTCAACTACGGCGACGGCAGCAAGCTCAAGTGGGTGAGCATCGGCATCACCATCCTGGTCTGGTCCGGCGTCACGCTGGGTGCGGTGCTGGGTGCGGTCGAGGTGGCGGTCATCGGCGCGATCGCGCTGGGAGTGGGTTGGCTCGGGTGGGCCGCGATGGTCGGCGTCCTGCGGGGCTACGACCACGTCGTGCGGCGGATGCGGAAGGCCAGCGGGAGCTGCCCGGTGTGCTACCACGTGATGGCAGTCCCCGCCTACCGGTGCAGCGGGTGCCAGGTGGTGCACCACGACATCCGGCCCGGCGTGCTGGGTGCGGCCTCGCGCACCTGCGGGTGCGGCGCGAAGCTCCCGACGACGGTGCTGCGGGCGTCCCGGAATCTGGAGGCGCTTTGCCAGCGGTGCGACCGGCCGCTGCGGGGCGGCTCGGGCGCGGTCACCGACATCCGGGTGCCGGTCTTCGGCCCGGTGTCGGCGGGCAAGACCCGGCTCGTGCACGCGGGTCTGGTCACGCTGCGGGACGTGGCCGCCGCCGAGGGCGTGGTGCTGGACTTCGTCGACGACACGAGCAGGCAGGCCTTCCAGCACGGCGAGCAGCTGATCGCCAGCGGCGGCGACACCGCGAAGACCCCGGCCGGGCAATTGCCCCCGGCGATCACGGTCCGGTTCACCCGCGGCGGTTCGGGGAAGTCCCGGGGCCAAGCGCTGGTGCACCTCTTCGACGCGGCCGGCGAGTTCTACCTCGACCGGGACGACAACAGCGAGCTGGAATTCCTGGACCACGCCGGGGGACTGGTGTTCGTGGTCGACCCGTTCGCCATCAGCTGGGTGCGCGACCAGCTCGGCGGCGCGCTGGAATCCCGTCTCGTCGAGGCGCACCCGGCCAACGGCGATCCCGAGCAGGTCTACCACGTGACGGCCCGGCGGTTACGCGACTACGGGGTCGATACCGAACGGCGCGCCCTGGCGATCGCCGTGGTCAAGGCGGACCTGCTGACCGACCTGCCGTGGGCCGCCGACCTGTGCGCCGGGGCGGTGCGCGGCTGGCTGAACACCGCGGGGCTGGACAACCTCGTGCTGGCCGCGGAGCGGGACTTCGCCGAGGTCCGCTACTTCGTGGTCTCGTCGGTCACCGGGACCAGGCCCGGCCACCGGCTCACCCCGGCCGGGCCGTTCCGCTGGCTGCTGGGGCGCGGCGGTTTCGCCCTCGGTCGCGACGAGAAACCGACCACGGAGGCGGTATGAGCATTCGTCCCCCGGTCAACTACCGGGTGTCCCGCTGGTTGCTGGTCGTGGTCTTGGCGATCGCGATGCTGGCCAGCATCCTGTTTTCGGCAACCAGCTGCGCCGGCGTCGTGACCTCGGTGCTGAACAATGGCTGACGAGCTGGTGCTCGGCATCGACCTCGGCACCACCTACCCCGCAGTGGCGTCCATCGTGGACGGTGAGGTCGGGGTGGTCCGCAATCGGTTGGGCGAGCTCACCACGCTTTCGGTGGTGCACTTCGCGTCCGCCGACACGGCCGTGGTCGGCGCGGCGGCGCGGGACAACTGGATCCGGAGAACACCGTCAAGCTGATCAAATACCGTATTCGAGCTGATGTTCCACGGCGCGAGGCACACGCCGGAGTCAGTGTCGGCGCTCATCGCCGACGAGTACCGCGACTGGAGCGACTGCGCCGGCGACCTGGAGGCGCGCTGGGACAAGGACGGCTGCTGACCGTGGCAACCCTCTGGGCCACCGGCACCATTGGCTCGTCGTTGCGGCAGTACTACGACTACCATCGCAACGACCCGGTGCCGGCGATCGCGGCACCCTGGGCGGTCGCGTTGAGCCAAGAAGCCGCGTTCGCGGACTTCCCGAAGAGCTCGCCGGGCGCACTACCGAGACCTGCGTCACCGGAGCATGTCGCGACGCGGCGGGCACTTCATGGCGCATGAGAGCCGGCGCAGGTGGCTGACGAGCTGCGCTCCTTCATTTGTCCACCGAGGACTGAAGGTTCATCTGGCGGGCCTCTGCGGCCACCGGTGGCGGAGGCCCGTCCCGGCGCCTCCTCTAATGCCGGAATAAGCGCATTCGACCGAATATTCGGCTTCCCGTTATTCGAGGGCGCGGAGCCGCGAAGGGAGTGATCTGTTACACCAACGGTGTATGGCTGGTCACGTTGCGATAACGATAAGTTGGGCCGTGAGGATAATGGTATTGGCGGTTGCCGCGCACAACCATCGAGGTAAAACCAAACGACGGTCGTTACGCGGCTCATGGTGCACCAAACGTCTTGGAGGTTAGCGATGGTCGCGGCGCTGAAAGCGCACGCAGCATGGTTGGTGAACGTGCTGGGGGTGAACCGGAACCCGCTGCGCAGGCCCATCGATCGACTGGCGGCCGGCATCACGGTGCTGCTGCTCATGGTTGCGCTGATCGCGGTCCCCGCGTCCGGTCTGTTCGGTGCGTCACTGCACGCCGACCTGACGCAGCGGGCGGCGGAATCAGCAACCACCACCCAGCCGGTGACCGCAACGCTGACCACCCGTCCAGCGCTCAGCGTCCCGGTCTCCGAGGCCTACAGCCAGGACTCCCTCAGCTCCACGGCGGTCGTCGAGTGGCGCATCGGGCTGCAGTCGCACGCCGCGACCCTCCCGGTGCCGGCCGACAGCTCGCCGGGCGACACACTGACGGTGTGGGTCGACCAGGCGGGCGACAGCGTGCCACCGCCGGCGAGCGCGGGCTCGATCGCGACCTCGGCGATCTTCGCCGCGATGCTCCTGCTGCTGGTTATCGAGCTGGCCTGCATCGCCCTGATCGCCGGAACCCAGAACCTCGCCCGCCGCATGTCCATGCGGGCGTGGGAACGCGAATGGGCGTTCCTTCAGCACGGCGGCACCTGGTCCCAACGGTAAATTTCCCGTTCTCAAACCTGGTTCCCAGGATCGTCCCGCGGAGCCGGGCATCCGAGGCCGGGCGGGCGATGACCGCGGCGCTGCTGGACGGAAGGGCTGCGCCGGACGAACCAAGGGGCGCCGCTTGCGAATGGCAAGTCCCCACCGGTCTGATGGAATCCGCCTGACGTTCCGGCACGTAAGCGCCCGTGAGCGCTTTTCATTGCTGCAGAGGTTTTCCAGGCTTGCGTGGAGGTGCGGGTGGCGGAACCTCAGACGCCCTCTGGTCTCCGCGATCCCTGTGTTCCACACGGCTTCGGGCTGTCCTCGCCAGACGACATCTGAGAACCCGAGGCGGTGCCGCTGCGAGGGTGGCTAGCCGCTGGCACCGCTTGGCAAGGGCCCGCGCTACCGCACCATGGACGATCCCATCCAACTCACGGCCGAGACCAGCGGGCACGTCAGTTCGGTCGGGGGGCCACCACTGCGCGGTAGGGGGCGAGCATCTTGCCCAGCCACGCCACGCCGATCGGGGTGTCCAGGTCGATCTGCAGCTCCGGTTCGTCGCCGTCCAGGCCGTCGCCGCCGCAGCGGTCGCCGAAGAGCACCAGCGCCGGGTTCCCGGTGTCCCTTTTGGACGGCCAGATCAAGCCGTCCGCCCATTCCGCCTGCGAGCGGATCCAGACCGCCCACGCCTGGGTCCGGGCGTAGGCGTCCTCGCCCTCGGCATCGACCAGCCACGAATCCTGTGCAACCGCGGCAAGATCCGGTGCCGTCAGCAGGCTGACCAGGTTCAGCTCCCGGGCGGTGCGCACCGCGCTGAGCCGCCGCTCGGCGATCTGCGCCCGGCGGATCAGCCGTTGTCCGTTGCCGCCGAACCCGAGGTTGCGCATCAGTACCTCGGCTAACGCCGTCGTCACGTGCAAGCCCGCGTAGTAGGTGGGAAACGGATCAGCCGAGGTTCCGTCGAACCGACCGCCCGCCGACCCGTTGCCCGCCTGCGCGGGCTTGAACTCGGCCGCGTGCCGGGTGCGGAAGTGCAGCCGGAACAGCGTGGTATCGGCGGGCAGCACGTACTTGTTCGGGGCGGCTTCGAACTCCGGTGGTGGTGTGGCCTCCGGCATGCTCACACCTCCGCCGAGTCTTCGCGGGCGGCGTCGATCAGCGCCCGGTCGGCGATCTGCCCGATCAGCTCGGCGGGCACCCCGCCGAGCCAGTCGTTGGGCCCGAGCCACCAGTCCGCCGCGCCCCACGGGTCCTCCGCGGCGTGCAGGTAGCGGTTCACGGTCCGGACCAGCTCGCGGGGGGCGCCGGCGGCGTTGAACTGGAACGCGGGCCACCGGCTCGGGCCGTCGTCCGAAGGCAGCCGGATCAGGTCGGGGTCGGCCGGATCCGCCCCGGCGGCCTGGACCTGCTGCTCGTTCAACGAATCCGCCGCGCGCAGCCGATCCAGGTCGGGGTGCGGCGCGGAGCTGGTCAGCTGGTCGCGCAGGTCCGCGCTCAGCCGCTGCCAGTCCACCGTCGGCCGTCGGAACCGCGACTGGGGCTCGGCCAGCGCCTGCCGGACCGGGTGGGTCATCGGCAGCGCATCCCCCAGCAGCGAGGCGATGTCCTCGGCGATCAGCGCCGAGGTCTCCGAATCAGCCGCGTCCTGCAACTCGGCGACCAGCGCGACCAGCCGGGTGAATGTCTCGGGATCGAGCCGGTCGGCCACGTCGTCCCACTCGGTCGCCAGCGCGTCCAGCATCCGCTGTTGACTCAAACGCCGACCTCCTCTCCGATGGGCGGTGGTTCCGGTGCCCGCGGTTGCGCGCAACCCGACGGGATCCACGAACCCAACACCCGCCCAGTCAACACCAAGATCCAACGAACCGGGGCGGCGAAGCCGGGATTGCTGAACTCGGCAGCCGCACCCTAGCCGTCGGCCGGGCAGAACGCGGGTTCCCGACCTCTCCCGCGCACAACCGCAGCGTGAACTTCGACCCGCCACCGGGCTGGTTGCCCGCCTCGATGGTGCCGCCGCGCAACGTCGCATTCTTCATCGCGATCGACAGGCCGAGTTCGCTGCCCTCCGACCGGGTGCGCGCCGCATCGGCTTTGTAGAGCCGCCCGAACACGTGTGGCAGCACCTCCTCCGGCAGGCCGGGACCGTGGTCGGTGACCCTCGACGCCGACCTGCTCGGCGGCACTCCGCAGGCGTACCCGCACCGGCGGCTCGCCGTGCCACGGCGTTGAACATCGAACCGCCCGCCGGTCAAACAAGCCTGGGCCGCCGAGCGCGGCGGTGTCGCAGCCGAAGGCGGAAAGCGGTGTCACCGCCGAGGTGGCGGAGCTGGCCGCGCTGCTGGACTGACGCGCTAGCCGCTCACCTGGTGCCCGGCGATGTCGGTGCGAGCCTTGGCCACCGCCTTCTGGTCCATTCCACCGATCTTGAGCTCGAAGCGCACGTCGTTGCCGCCCTCCAGCTCCTTGGCGTGCACCGTCAGCTCACCGGTTTCGGACATGTAGAAGGTGATCTCGATGCGGCAACCGGCCGGGCGCGCCGGGATGCCGGTGAGCATGCCGGTCCCGACCTGGGTGTTGTCGGCCGGTTCGTCAGACGCGACCGGGCCGGCCTGCTCCCACACCTCGATCTCGACCATCCGCTGGTTGTCGACGGCCGTCTGGAACGGGTATGGGCCGGTGTCGGCGGGCAGCGCGGTGTTGGCGTGCAGCAGATGCGCCACCATCTGCCGCGCCCGCATCGGATCGGTGAGCGCCAGCGGATCACGCGGGTCCACCGCCTTGACCCCGAACGCCCGCGGCACCACGGTGGCGACCCGCTTCTTGGCCATCGCGTCGACGTCGGCCGCGCTGATCCCCAACTGCCGGTTGGCCGACGCCCCCTGAACCTTCTTGGCCTGCCTGATCAGCGCGAACAGCGCCGCGCCCTTGGCGACCGCGAGGTCCGGTTCGGAGAGCCGGGCGTCGAGCCCGAAGCGCTGCTTGAGCCCGCCCGCTACGGCGGGCATTCGGGTCATCCCGCCCGCGAGCAGCACCTCGTCGAACCGCTCGACGCCCTTGCGCCGCGCGGTTTCGATGATCCGCTCGGTGATCGACATCGTTCGGTCGAGCAGGTCGGCGGTGAGGTCCTCCAGCTGCTGCCGGGTGACCGGCACGGTGACCGCGGCGCCCCCGGCCCGCAACGCGACGTTGCGGGACATGGTGGCGCTCAACGCCTTCTTGACTTCCTCGGCGCGGTCGGTGAACTCCTGCATTACCTGCTCGTCGGCGCTGGGATCCAGCTTCGGGTGCGCGTCGCGGAACGCGGCCAGCAGGTGGTCGACGATCCGCTGGTCCCAGTCGACTCCGCCGAGCTCGCCGTCCCCGTCGGTGCACACCACCTGGATGTCGTCCCCGGCCACCCGGATCACGGTGGTGTCGAACGTGCCGCCGCCCAGGTCGTAGACCAGCACGTGCCGGGCCTGCGGCGAGTCGTCCAGCGCGTGGTGGTGTAGCGCGGCGGCGACGGGCTCGTCGAGCACGTCGAGCACGTTCAGCCCGGCGATCTCCCCGGCCTTGCGAGTCGCATCGCGTTCGGCGATGCCGAAGTAGGCGGGCACCGTGATCACCACGTCCCACACGGTGTGCCCGGTGTTCTCCTCGGCGGCGCGGGCGAGTTCGCGCAGGATCAGCGCGGAGATCTTCTCCGGGGTGTAGCGGCTCCCGTGGTAGGTGAACTCGGTGTTCTTGCGCCCCATGTCGCGCTTGACCAGCTGCGCCACCAGGTGCGGCGCGAGCAGCGCGGAATTCTTCGCCGCCGTGCCCACCAGCGCCACGCCTGGCCGCTCGAAGTACACCACCGAAGGCGTGGTGTCCTCGCCGACCGCGCTCTTGGCGATCACCGGGCGCGCCGCCTCGTCGATGTGCGCGATGCAGGAATGAGTGGTGCCGAGGTCGATGCCGAACGTGGCCGGCGCCATGGAGCTCCCTTCGTCGTGCCGGATGCCGGAGTGTGCTCGAAGGTTTCGCGTAGCGGTGCGGACGGCCGGCTCCGCGCGGGAATTGCGCTCATCTTCTCGCTGTCGCAACCTCGATTCATTCGCAACGCCGGGGTAGGCCCTCGCAGAGAACCCTACGGGTGGGCACGGTCTGAGAAGCCGCGGCGGTGCGAACCGAGTCGCACACCGCAAGCGGCTTCCGCCGCTTGCAAAAGCAGATGCTAACGGCCTTGGTAGGTGAACCCTGCCCAGTAAGTGAGCCCGGTGGGATCGATGTCGGCGAAAAACGCCGCCAGTTCTTCGGGAATACCGGAAATCGGACGGCGGCGTGGGTCGAGCATCCACTGCTGCGCGGCCCGCAGCGCACTCGCCGGGTCGGTGTAGCCGGAGTTGAGGTAGTGGTGGAACACGATCATGAACATGGCCGTGGGAATGTCCTCGACTTCCCAGCGGGTGCCGACCACCCCGGCGGCACCGGCGGCGAGGAACGCGGTGGACAGCGTCAGAACCTCGTCGTGCTCCCGGTCGGTGAGGTCGCTGGCGCAGGCCGCGAGCACGACCAGCGCCCCGGCGGCGTCGCGCGGCCGGTCTCGCGCCTGCCGCAGGATGTCCTGCACCGGCAGCACTTCTTCGGAGCCCAGCAGCAGGGCCGATTCGGTCGGCAGCTCCGCCGGGGTGGCGTGGCAGGCCAGGTGCAGCAGCGAGGCGGTGGGCAACTGGGCGAGCACCTCGGCGGGTTTCGGCGGTATGCGGTTCCGGTTGCGCCGCCTCGGATCGGACGGTTTCCCCAGGTAGGTGCCGTGCTCGTAGTGCCTGTCGTGGATGTGGCCGAGTTCGTGCCGGCTGAAGTGCAGCTCTGGCATCCGCACCAGCACGGGTTCGCTGGCCCAGGAACGGGTTTCGCGCCGACCGGCCTCGACGAACTGCCGTGCCGACGCCGCGTAGCAGATGATCGCGTCCTGGCAGACGTAGCGGAGCTTGCCGCCGGGCACCCGCCGCCGCGCGGCATGCCACGGCACGGTGCCCAGCTTTCCCACGGGTACCAGCACGATTCGCAGCGGGCGCTCGCGCGACCCGGCGGCGACCAGGTCCAGCACCGGGTTCAGTGCCGCGGGCCAAGCCCAGTCGCAGACGCTCTCCAGCGCCGCCCGCCATTGGTCCTCGACCTTGCTGGAGCGTTCGCGCTGCATCTGGTCGAACCGGGCGACCGGGCCGTCCTCGGTGAGCTGCGCCGATTCCACCTGCTCGACCCGCCCGTCGGCGGTGACCAACACCGCGACGCCGGGCAGCAGGTAGACCAGGGCCTGGGTGCGCGCGGCGCTCAACCCGGCGGCGATCTCCGCCACCAGCGGCGGGGCCAGCAGCTGGGCCTCGACTGCCGTGCCTGCGAAGGCACGCAGAACGCGGGAACGAAGGTCGCTGGGCAGCGCGGCATCGGCCACGCTCGCGGTGCCGGATGCGCCGATGTCCCAAGGTTGTTGTTGCCCCACCTCGGATTCCCACCGGTCGGCGAGGTCCGCGTGCCCGCTCTTGCGCAGCAGGGCCGGCATGTTCGCGTCGACCGTCGCAGCGTGCAAGACCATGCCACGCCCCAACTCCAACGCCTGCACCGCAGCCTCCGGCTCTCCGGCTGCGAGACACCAACGGCCCACGTCAGCTGCTTCACCGGCCGCGGTGCTCGCCGTCTCCAACGCCCGGCGCGCGCTGGACTGCAGCAGAACGGTGCGCGCCCGCTCGCGCAACGCATCCAGCCCGGTGGTCACGGATCGCTGCGGATCACGACGCACGCTGTCGCCTCGGGTGAAGTAGCAGTCGGCCAGCGAGTGCAGCAGGTTCGCGGTGTCGAACGCGCCGGGCTCCAGCTCGAACTCGCGAAGCACCTGCTCGTACCGGTCGATGGCGTTGCTGAGGTCGCGTGGTGCGCGGGTGAATTCGAAGCGGGTTCGCAACGCGGTCGCCAACATGTAAAGCGCATGCCAGCGGTTCTGCGGGTACACATCGGGTTTGGCGCAGATCTCGACCATCATGCCGATGCCCCGGTTGAGCATCCCGAGATCCCGTGTCGCCATCGCCTGACTGACGCACGCCACCGCGGCACCGAGCGCCTCGTTCGGCTGGTCGAAGTGGTGATCGGGCACCTGGTCGAGCGCGTCGAGAATGGCGTCCGTCGCGCTGCGCACCTCGTCCTTGTCGATGCCGTCCAGGGTGAACTCGCCGCCGGTGATCATGCTCCGGAGCAGCCGGATCGACCCCAGCGCACTCGCGAACCGGGGCCGCAGCACGCTCTGCGGCGGAAGTTCCGACAGCAGTTGCTCGAGTTCCGCGCCTGCCTGGTCCAACGCGTTGGGATCGGTGCGGCTCGGGGAAATCTGGCTCACCGCGGATGTGAACCGCGCGAGCACGTCGTCCCCGCCGACGCTTTCCGCGTAGTAGCGCGCGGCGTCGAGGTCCTCCCGAGCGCCAAGGGCCATGAACCGCTGGGAGAGCAGGGCGCTCAGCCACGGCATCATCAACGGCCGCAACTGGTGGTCCGCGGGCAGCAGCTCGTCGGCGCGCTGCATGTTCTCCACTGCGGTGTCGAGCACTCCATCGGTGCGATCGGTGATCGCTTGGAGGCCGTCGGCGGAGCCCAGCAGGAAGTGGTTGACGCCGGTGTTGACCGGGTCTGCGGAGCCGCGGTGGATGGCCTGCTCGCACATTTCCCGTACCCTGGCCAGGGATTTCGGCGATTGGGCACGGTCGGTAACGACCGAGCCCAGCAGCGCCATCGTCAGCTGGGTGAGCACCGAGGCACGATCCGGATCGTCGTCCGCGAAATGCTTCAACGCGTGTTCCAGCCGCTGGATGATGGCGGCGTGCTCGGTCTGGTCGAAATCGGAGGGCTTCTTGCCGGGCGTGACCAAGGAAGTGCGCAAACCAGTGAGCAGCAACGGGCGCATGGGGTGGTCGGCCGGTAGGGCCGCGGCGGCTGCGGCGATCTGGGCCGTTGCGGCGTCGGTGTCCTCGGGGCTGCCCGTGACCTCTGCGAGCTTTGCGGCCAGACCTGCTTGCAGTCCGGCGAGTTCTTGCTTGCCCGGCTCATCCTCGGGCCAGCTGCGCGCCGCGTCGTCGAGCTCGCCGATCGCCGTCTCCCAGTCCGCGCGGGACGCGTTGTCCAGGTTGCCCGCGGCCTGGACGAGGACCTTCCAGGTGGTCACGGAGCCGTCGGCGGCGGCGTCCGGGGAAAGCGCGTCCAGGTGGCGGCGAACCTCGGGGAGCTCATCGGTGGGCAGTGACATCCGGTCGCCGATGTTTGCGTCGAGGCGGCCGCGGCGCACCTCGGCGGGCACGTCCCTGGCCACGATGAGGAAGGCCAGCCCGATGTGGCAGGCGTCCGACATGCTGGTGTCGAGCTGGTGTTCCAGCGCTTCGGTGAGATCATCGGTTGCGGCCCGGTGATCGGTTTCGTCGCCGCCCCCCGACAGGAACCGGACGGTGTGGATCAGCCCGCGAGTGAGGCGGACCTGGTTCCGCAGCGGTGAATCCGGCAGCAGGACGGACGCCGTGTTCAGGTCGGCCAGCGCCGCGTCGGACTCCTCAAGCGCACCCAGGTTGACGACCATCTGGCCGGTGATCAGGCCGATCCGGCCAACGATCTCGGCCGCGTCGTCGGACAGCAGCGGCCGCAGCTGCCGCAGATAGCCGACGGCGGTGCGGAATTCCTCCTTGTCCCCGCGCTCGGCGCGCAGCGCATGCGCGAGGCCGAGCTGGTAGAGCGGGGCGGCGCGGGCGGGGGAGTCATCGGCGAGGTGGTGGAGCAGGTTCCCGGCGACCTCGATGACTTCGTCGACATCCGCGCCGGTGGTCTGGACGCGGTGCAGCAGCAGATCAGCCAGCTCCACCAGGACCAGGTAGGCGGTTTCGTCGTCGAGTTCCTCGGCGAACTGGGCGTACCGCTGCGCGATGGCCTCGTCGAGCTCCGCCGGATCGACGGTCATCGCACCTCCCCGAAGTGATCAAGGACCACAAGCCCAGCATAGAGCCAGCACGGCCGGGCGCAGCGGGATTGAATGATTCCGGCCCGCTTCCGCGGCCGGCCGAAACGCGGCAGGCGAACAGGTGAATTCCGTTCTGCCGCAGCGCTTTCCTGCGTAACCCCCGATGTTCGCCGTTCTCGACTCGAAGGGGGAAACCGGTGAGCAGGAGAAACCTGTTTGCTGCGGCGTTATCGGCGGCTGTCGTGACGACGACGCTGGCCGCCCTGCCCGCCGCGGCAGCACCTAACCTCAACGATTTCGTCCTCAACAACACTAGCGGGGACCTGCACTCGAGGGTCGACAAGCTGGATGCCCAACTGCCGAAGCTCGGCGTGCAGAACATCCTGGATCAGGCCAACCGCCAGGGCAGCAACACCCTGCTGACCGGCGAATACTGCGCGGACCAGGGCGATTCGAACCTCAACGGCCGGGTGGCGCGCTGGGACCTGGACGCAGTGGCGTGCCCCGCTAAACGGTGAGAGCCGGCCCGGGAACCTCCCGGGCCGGAACCGCCGTCACTCGGCCGATAGCACGAGAAGTCCGAGACCGATGAGCGCGACGAGAATGGTCAGCAGCATTTCGCCCGTGATGCCGAGGACGAGCGCGAGGGCCAAAGCGCGCAGGGCGAACTGCCGCTGCAGCCGGGAAATATCGGACGGTGTGCCGGATGACGGTGTGACCATCTCTGTCCTCCGAGCGGTCGGGAGTGCTTCTCGGTATGTCGTCAACTTGGGACCAGGCCAGCGAAATCGGCGCGGTGCCAGGGGAAGATGGTGCCGTCGGGCTTCGGCTCGTGCTCACCGATCGGGCCGGCATTACGCGCGGGCCGACAGTCATCCCTTGCCTGCCTCCATTCTCGCGCCGGCCACATTCGTGCGCGGCGCGGTAGCTCGCTCCCGCATGCTCAGCCACGCAAGAAATATAGGACAGTCATGACCACAGCGATGGTCAGAATGCTGCCCCGCAGCAGCGAGGCGGGGAGACGGCGGGCGAGGTGGGCGCCGGCCCAGCCACCGGCCACCGCGCCGACCAGCATGCCCGCGAGGACGAGCGGAGCGCTCAGTACGTCCGAAGCGAAGAGGAACAGCACGGCCGCGCTGAGAAAGACGGCCGCGAGCTGTACGACCCGCATCGGATTGCTTGTCGCGGCGTCGAGTCCGAGCCCGATGCTCCACAGCGCCATCATCGTGATACCTACGGCACCGCCGAAGTATCCGCCGTACACGGCGAGGAAGAATTGACCGATCAGGACGGCTCGGGGACTCATGCTGGCCGAGCGGCCCAGTGCGTTGCGCAACGTCTGGGAGAGGCGGCTCCCGAAGGCAAGAATCAGCGTGGCGGTGGCGAGCAGCCAGGGTGCCGCGGCATCGAAGGATGATGCCGGCAGTGCCAGCAGCAGGCCAGCACCGATCCCGCCGCCGACCATGCTGATCGCCATCAGCGACTTCGTGGACGTTTCCCCGACAGGGGTGAGCTCGCGTCGGTAGACCCACGCACTGGCCATGGCTCCAGGCACGAGGGCGACCCGCGATAAGGCGTTCGCGGTCACCGGTGGCAGGCCGAACGCGACCAGAGCGGGAAGCGCGACGAACGTACCCCCACCACCGATGGCGTTCAGCGCCCCGGCAGCGATACCGGTCAGCAGAACAAACAAAAACTCGATCACAGGCCGAGCATCGTCCCGCGGCCAGTGGGTCCACAATGCGTAATCGGCGTACCCAGCCTAAGGCTGGGCCTTAGCCTGAGACGATGCGCTATGACCTGGACGACCTGCGGCTCTTCCTCCACATCGTGACCGAGGGGTCGATCACGGCGGGTGCTCGCCGGATGCACCTGAGCCTGCCTTCGGCCAGCGCCAGAGTGCGGTCGCTGGAAGGCCAGGCCGGCGTGGCACTGCTGATCCGCGGCCGGCGGGGCGTGCGGCCGACACCAGCCGGGACCACCCTGGCCCGCCACGCACGGGACGTGCTCGCCCAGACCGCGCGACTCGAAAGCGCCGTCGCGAGCTATACCCGGTCTTCCACCGTCCCCCTGACCCTGCTGGGCGGCGGCTCCGCGATGCACCGGCTCGTGCCGAGAGCCCTGGTCTCGTTCCTCCGAGCACATCCGGACGTCGACGTCACGGTGTCCGAGAGCCGAACCCCCCAGACCGTGCGGATGCTCGCCGACGGCGAGGCGGACCTCGGGGTGGTCCTCGACGACGAGACCCACGACTGCGGCCTGCACATGGAGCCCCTCGGCGACGACTCCCTCGTCGTGATCGGCCAGGCCGGAGGAATCCTCGCCGGGCGGACCGCGCTGACCTACAGCGAGGTCGCCGAGCACCCTCTTGTTGGGCTCAACGCCGAGTCCTCGCTGCGCCGTTGGATTGAGAAGCACCTCGTGTCACACGCTCCGGTGGTGCGCTACCGCACCACCGTCGCCAATATCAACGTCCTCGTCGCCCTCGTCGCTGCCGGAGTCGGACTCGCCGTCGTACCGCGTCCCGTCATCGACTCCCAACAGCCACTTGAGGTGTGTGAACTGCAAGACCCCTGGGCTCGTCGCCACCACTTGCTGGCCTGGGGAGTCAAGGACCATGCCGCCTCAACGGCCGTCGCCGCACTCGCCGAACACCTGCGTCACGCCGCCCTCTTCGATCAAGTCTCCAGCAGCACACACGCAGACCCCATCGACCGGCGTCCTCTCCACGACGGGTGACCGGCCGCCACCCCGCCAGGAGGGGCCGCCTACCCGCCCTTGCCGAATGAGGGACGGTGAATAGAACGGCTCTTTGTTGCCAGGTCGCACCCCGCTGACCGGAACCGGATATTCCCAAAAGGCCGGGGGACTGCCAGAACGGGTTTACGCCGTCGTGATCAACGTATCCGGGACCGAGCGGATTCGACCATGGCAGCCGTTGACAGGGCGAAGATCGATACCTCCAAACCGAGCATGGCGCCGGTGTAGTCCGCTTTCATCGGCGGCAAGGACAATTTCGAGGTGGACCGCGAGGTGGACCGCGAGGTGCTGCGAAGTGCTACACCAGCCGGATTCCCGGCCATTCCCGGCTGCGGCCATCTGCCGCGTCACCACTGAGATGCCCTCCCGCACGGCCGCCACGGCGTCTCGGGCCGGGTAGTACTCGACGGCGTTGCAGACCGCGACGCTCCGGGAGATGACCGGATTGCGGATCCGCAGAACCCCGAGCTCCCGGTGGTTCGCCTGGTCCGCGACGCTCGACAGCGGCAGGATCGTGCACGCCTCGCCGCTGGCCGCGATGCGGATCATGGCGCCCAGCGAGTCGACGTCCGCGACGATGGACGCCAGCAGGCACCGTGCGGTGAAAGCCCGATCGATCAGCTCCCGCAGGTTGCTGCGACCGCCCGGTACCACCAGCGGTGTGTTCTGCACGTCCACCAACCCGATCTCGTCTTCGTCGGCAGCTGGCGGTTTCGGTTGCCCGATGAGGAAAAGTTCCTCCGAGTACAGCAGGGTCTCGGCGGGACGGACGGTGTGGTCGTCGCGGTACAGCACGGCCAGGTCGAGGCGGCCGAGGGCCAGCAGCTCCTGGACGTAGCGGCTCATCGACTCGAACAGCTGGAGGTGGATGCCGGGGTGGTGGGCCTTCGTCCAGGCGAACAGCGCCGGTGCCAAGCGCACCGAGACGGTCGTGGGCAGCCCGACGGCGACCGGTCCGTGGATGCGGTCGTCGCTGAGCACATCGCCCGCGATGCGGTCGAACTGCCGCACCAGCTGCTGCGCGTCGCGATAGAGGGCCCGGCCCGCCGCGGTGGGCGTCACGCCGCGCGGCCCGCGTTCGAGCAACCGGACCCCGAGCTCGGATTCCAGCTGGACGATCCGCTAGCTCATGGCCGGTTGCGAGACGTAGAGCTGGGCGGCGGCGCGCGTCAGGCTGCCGGAATCCACGACGGTGATGAAGTCGCGCAGGTGGGCGATGTCCACGTCGACCCCCGTTCCAGCGCCTCGTCCACGAACCTCGATCCGGATTCAACCACGCATTGTCCGCAGCGCTCGGAGACGCCGGTTTCGCGCGAAATCGGCGTTTGGTGGGCGCGGGAGACGCCGATTTCGTGCTCTTACTTACCAAGTTCACACAGACCAACGCCGGACCACCGGGCAGCCCGTTACCAGCGGCAGTAACCCCGACCCGACGTCACCAGGCCAGCACGGGGACCTAGGTCCCCAAGCCATCACGCCCGATCGGTCCGTGTGAACCCGCACTGACCAGGCGGTAACGCATGAACAGTCGTTACCGATCTGGTCTTGGCAGGTAAGGGAGCGTGAGCGGTGGCTAGGTCAGCCGCACCGGTAGCAGGGTTACGGGTACTAGGCCGTATCAGGCTGCGCCGGTTTCAGGGCCGCGAGGACACCACGACCAGCCCTGAGCGTCAGCGGCTGGCTATCGAGCGCTGGGCGGAAGCCAACGGACATACCGTCGTTGGCTCCAGCTGAGGATATGACCCGTATCGGCTGGCGATCGACCACTACCAGCACAGAGAAGCGCTTAGGCAGCGAGCGTTTCCGAACTGTGTGCCTCGCCAGATCAAGTCGGGAGAAGGTATTAGGGTTTGTGGCTGGGCATTGGGCATGCGGACGGATGAACGGCGGTGGACTCTTTATGACGTGTATCCGTCAGGAGAAGTTGTTCCTGTGGCGTCCGAAACTGCTGCTAGAAAATACGAAGGGCAACCGTCGGCCGTCCCCCTGGGTAATCGAATAGTGGCCCGCCTTTTTGTTCTTCGCGGGCCCGGTCGGCAGCCGTGATCAAGGCGCTATAGTCGACTCCCTACTGGGAGGTGGCTACGACCGTGGTGCAGGACGTTGGTTTTTGGGAAGCCGTGGGCCTGTGGTGGGATGGTCAGAAGCTAGAAGACTTCACCATGTATGGCTGGCCGATGCTGTATTGGGCACGCCTTGGGAAGTACCTTCAGTTTATCGCCGGTGCCGTGGTCGTACTCGATCTGATCGGTCCCGATCGGTTCCGGCGCAGTGCACTTCGATTGCGAGTAAGGAGCAGATGGTTAGCAAGATTTCCGCTAGTGCGCCTCGTTCTGTTGCTCGTTGCATCGCTCTCGCTTGCTGCGAGTATGGTTCCCGTGGTGATTGTTGAGATGCGTGGAGAGCAGACGTTAAGTGAGACCTTTGGGTCTGCTGGAATCCCTACGATGCTGGGCATGTTGCTGGCACTTGGTTTAGCTTATCTTCTGATTAAGGCAGAGAAGTTCCTTCTGGTGATTGCCAAGATTGTTGCGATTGGCCAACACGGAAACGGCTGGAAGTGGCTTTCGTTTGTGTTGATCGTAATCGGGTTCCACTTGGACCTACTCGGGTCTTAGTCATGAGAAAGCCCCCGACCTGCGCCTGGTCGGGGGCTAGCTCAGAGGTTTTGTCTCAGCGGTCGAATGTTCACAGGTTTAGGCAGCCCTGGCGGTATCGTGCAGTTCGGGTGCGGAGCTACGATATGAATCGGCGCCCCTGGCTTCCCCGGTTCTTCCAGTGCCAGAACCTCGCGCAGGGTCCATGACGGTTTTCCATGATATTGCCACGCCACTATCGGCGGGCAGAACACGGGTGCGTCACCGATGACCGGGCACCGGTAGGCGGTAGCGTCCTTAGCGCTGCGGAGAATGAACACGTCGGCGCTAGTCGCTCTATGATACATCGCTGCGAGTAGCTCGGGGGATTCCAACGGCCCCCATCGAATCAGCGTCCAGCCTCGCAGTCGGAGTTCAGTTAGCAGGTCTTCCAGCGTCAGCGACGACTCGGTTTCAGTAGCCGGGGTGCTCACAGCTGCACCCGCTTCCGGCGCTTCACCATCGCTCGGTATTTCTGACGCTTTCGGCGCTGCTCTTGCCAGCGCCACAACAGAGTAAGCAAGGTGCCTCCCGAATATTTCTACCTTGATTATCGGGAGCGCTGATCGGCGGGTGTAGTTTTAGTCGCGTGCTCGCATAAACTCGTCTGCTGCCGATTCGAGAAGCTGTCTCGCGTCCTCGCTCGTTAGGGCGCGTTCGCGGAAGTGCTCGAACACGTTGATGTGGTAGGTAATGTCTCGGTAGTCGCGTAGCGCTACCTCGCCCGCGAAAATCTCGGTGAGCACTAGCCGATCGTCGTAGACGACGAACACGTTTAGTGGGGAGGCGTTCACCAAGGCCGTGTTAGGGAGGATCGCTAGATCTACGTTTGTCCGCTGCGACACCTCGGCCATGTGCTTTAGCTGTTCAACCATAACGCTAGCTGCGGCACGCTTGAGCCTTACGGCTTGCTCGGTGAGTAAGAAATGGAATCGCCGAGATTCGTTGTTGAGTGTGTCTTGGCTATCTAGCCTCGCCTGTACGGCGCGGTCAATATTCCGTGCTGGTCGGCCCTCAACGCCGGGGGTAAGTACGGCACCTGCGTAGTCTCGGGTCTGGATTAGTCCGGAGGGGATAGCGGGTAAGAATTGGCGGACGACTGAGGCTGATTCGGTGAGCGCTTTGATCTCAGCTTGGCTGCGCCAGATCCCTTGCCGGGCGGATGACCGTAGCGACGTGTATTCGACGTTTGCTGAACGAGTGAGCGCTAGCAGTTCTTCCCGTACGTCGGTTGGCACGTCGAGTGCCGCCATGATGCGTTCTACGTCAGCAACAGTCGGTAAGGTCTTGCCGGATTCAATCCGGCTGATTTTTGATTGGGACATAGCAGCACGAACGGCCAGCCTCTCGCCAGAGAGCCCGGCCGCTTTGCGTAGCTGCTTCAGCGTGTCCGCAAGGTTCTTGCGTTGTTGCTGTTCTGTGTCAGGTTCGAGCATTCCACTCGCTCAACGACACGGCGCGACTCAATGCGGTGTCTCGCCACTTGAGGTATTGGGTTAGGTCAGGGTTTTCCCGCTGGTCGATGTTGAGCAGAGTTCCGCCAGAGTTGAAGTTCAGATCGACCACGGTCGACTCATCGAACAACCAGAAGTCATGGGCAGGTAGATCAAGGTCTAGTTCGGTCAGGTCCAAGATCCGGATGTCTTCCCCGGCTTCGATGTTGCCGGGGATGGCCCACGCAAGTTGGAACCGCTGGTACTCCGTGAGCGGTTGCCGAACGGTGCGAACACGCCCGATGGTCCGGCCGGATGTCGCAATCTCCCTGACTGTTTCGTGCCAAACCGCGTTGTGTCCTTCGGGTTTCGGTTCCCCTGCACGCCAACAATTCAGGTTGTCTTGTTCTCTCTGCATGGCGTACGTCGGTTGGCACTCGAACCGCCATGCGGACCGCTGGCAGTTGTCAAACCGTGCGCCGAACTGCTCGCCGGTCAAAATCACTTCAGAGCCTCCCTGAGCCGCTGAACGGCGTCCGGGCTAGCTCCAGACTCGACTAGCTCGGACACGGCGTTGAGAATGATCTCAGGGGGTAGTTCGACTGCCGTCTCTCCTTCGCCGAGTGTCAGGCCCTCAGCGCTGTGCACGTGGTCGCCCTGGACTACGGCCGTACCTCGGTCTGAGACGTACACGGTGGGGCATGCCTTATCTTCACAGCCGGACACCTTGCGTAGCTTCATGGTCACAGACTTAGCGATCAGCCAGGGCGGATCAAGGCCCGACCGTGGTCTAGTCGCGATGTTGCATAACTTGCCCATAGCCGCACAGATCAGAGGGTGCGCCCCCAGATAGCGGGGCGGCTCCCCCTAGCGGCCCAGTTGACCAGCGGAAATCACGCCCTCGGGCCGACCTGCGATGACGGGGGGTAGCGGTTCGCTCTGACCGCCGCTGACCTGCGGTGAAGTAGGCCAGGCGGGGTCTGACTTGCGTGTAACTCCGGTAACCATGTACGCGAAATCGCCAAACCACCTCGCCGCGCGACGTGAAGTCAGTTCGCCGCCCGCAGCAACCGCCGTGCGCGTTCGACCACGGGCCGGTCAATCATCGCACCGTCCAGCGAAACCGCAGCTCCGAGCGCCTGCTCGTCCGCTTCGACCACGCGCCGCGCCAACGCGACCTCCTCGGGGCTCGGTCTTAATGGCGTCGCGGACGACCGGCAGCTGTGCGGGGTGGATGCACAGCTTTCCGCCGAACCCCCACTCCTTGGCGCGGCGCGAATCCCGTTCGATCGCTTCGGTGTCGTTGATTGACGGCGTGACCCCGTCGATCGGTGCGGGCAGCCCGCACGCCGCCGACCACCGGACCAGGTCGCTGCGCGAGGTGTCCAACGCCGCGTCGGCCGTGACGCCGAGGTCCAGCGCCAGGTCGATGCTGCCGAACACCAGCCTGCCGAGTCCCGGTGCAGCGCAGATCTCGCCGAGGTTGACCATCCGCGCGCCGTTTCGACGAGGCCGAGCACTGGGCTTCCGGTGGCTTCGGCGGTTACCTCTACGTCCTGCGCGTTTTCGGTCTTCGGCAGGATTACGGCGGCAGGGCGGAGTTTCCGGCAGAGCGCCACGTCGTCGTCGAACTCCGGGCTGCTGCGCCCGTTGATGCGCACCGCCACGCTGGAACCGATCGGCCATGCGGAGCGCAGGTTTTCCCGTGCTGCTGCCTTGACGTCCGCCGGGACGGCGTCCTCCAGGTCGACGATGACGACATCGGCGCCCGCCCTGGCGGCCTTGGCGAACCGCTCAGGACGTGAGCCCGGCACAAACAGCAAGGTGACCGCGTTGCGCATCGCACCACTGCGTCTCGTATCAAAACGTCCATATCGGACTCCTCGTGGCCGAGCTCCGCCAGGATCTTCCTGGTGTGCTCGCCGATATCCGGGATCGGGTCCATCCGCGGCTCGGGGCCGACCGGCCCGGGAGGTGCCAAGGCGGGCACCGGGCCGCGCAACGTCTGCACCTCGTGCCACCGGCCGCGTGCCGCCAGCTGCGGGTGTTCCCACACGTCAGCGAGGGTGTTGACGCGGGCGCAGGCGACCGGTACGGAGGTCAGCAGCACGGTTGCTTCGTCGCCGGTCAGGGCCGCGAAGCGGGCGGCGATGATCCGTCCCAACTCCTCGCGGTTGGCGTTGCCCGCGTAGCCGTGGTGCTCGGGTCCACCTTGATCACCCGAGCCCCGAGGTCGGCGAGCTGCCGGGTGGCATAAGGCGCGGCAATGGCCTGTTCGAGGGCCACCACGGTCACGCCGCGGAGTGGTTGCACTTGCTTCCCACCTCTCAGTACAGGTTGGTGTGGGCGATGAGCGCCACGGTCACCGTGATCGCGCCGCCGATGCGCGTCGCGATCTGTGCGAACGGCATCAGCGCCATGCGCCGGGTGGCGCTGAGGATCGCGACGTCGCCAGTGCCGCCCATGCCGGTGTGCGTTCCGACGACGATCGCGGTGTCGACGGGGTACATGCCGATCCAGCGACCCACCAGGAACGCGGTGGCCATCATGGTGACCACGGTGGCGACGATGGTGATCAAGGTTCCGACGGTGAACGCCTAGCAGGCATCAGAGGCCGATTCCCGAGGTGGGCATAAGCCTCGCTTATGACTCGGAACTTACGCCGGTGCGTGCAGGAGGTTGGTGACCAGACCGCGGGCGTACTTGGCGTCGGTGCCGTCGGGGCGGAAAAGGATGCGGTACATGATCGGGGCGACCACCTGGTCGAGAACGGCTTCGACGTCGGGGGCGGGCTCCTCTCGGGCGGCCGCGCGGGCGAGGATGACGTCGATCTGCTCCGCGGCGTAGGCGGAGCACTGGCCGGCATTGCCGCCGCCGGGGGAGCCGAGCAGGGCGTCGCGGATGTAGGCGCGTCCGGGCGGCGAACTCATCTCGTCGAGGAACTGCTCAGCCCAAGCGGTCAGGTCAGCGGCCAGCGCCCCGTGGTCTTCGGGGGGAGTCTCGGGGCGAAGCTGCTGGAACACGCGGCAGCAGGACGGCGAATGGGTCCCGACGTTCCCCGGCGCCCGCTACCTCACCGCCCGAGTCGAACGGGAATTCTGGGCCGGATACGCAATGGACGAGCCGCGACGGCAAATGTTCCGCGACTCGGTGCACCCCGTCGAGAACGCCGGTTTGCTCGACCTGCTCGACATCCCGGCCGAAGGTGTGGACATCGCACCCGGTGTGCGCCTGCTTCCCACTCCCGGGCACACGCCCGGACACGTCGCCGTCGAGCTGACCAGCCGCGGTGACATGGCGCTGATCACCGGCGACTGCGTCCACCACCCCATCCAGTTCGCCCATCCCGACATCAGCGCCTGCGTCGACATCGACCCCGAGCAATCCGCCGTCACCCGCCACGCGCTGCTCGGTTCCCTCGCCGGTGCGGACACCCTCGTGCTCGGCACCCACTTCCCGCCGCCCACCGCGGGCCGCGTCGCCGCCCATGGCGATGCGTACCGCCTGATCCCGGTCCCGCCGGGGCGGTGACCGGACGGCCTCGCGCCGCTTCGTGTGGAAAGCGTCAGCGGGACTGCGGCGGATCGGGCGCGAGGCTGCCGTCCGGGGCGATGTGCTCGAAGATCTGCTCGACCAGCGCCACCACGTGCGGGTCGTCGACGGTGTAGAGGTGGCGTCGGCCGTCGCGGCGGGCGGTGATGACACCCGCCAACCGGAGCTTGCTCAGGTGCTGGCTAACCGTCGCGAGGCTGATGCCGACCCGCTTGGCCAGCGTGCCCACGTCGTAGGAACCGTGTGTGATCAACCACACGAGGTGCAGTCGTGGTGGGCTGGCGAGCAGCGCGAACGTCGCCGCGGCAGCGGTCAGCTGGGCCTCGGTCGGTTCGGCGTCCTGCCTGGGCGGGTCGGATTCTGCGGCGGGCGGCGCGGGATTTTTCGGCATGGCGAGCTCGATTGTTCCTGAACGCGCAACCCCTGGTGGGCGCCGCGGCAAATGCTTCGTTGGTTGCGAAAACTACGAAATGAATGCCAAGGTGATCTCGTTCCGAAGGGGAGTAGTCCGCAAGCCCACCGTTCGACACGCTGAGATCCTTCTCCGGCGGTGGCGCCCGCGACGCGGGTGGACGAGACCTTCGGCCAGCTGATCTGCGCCTGGCCGAGACCCTGGACGTCCCGGCCGAGGCAGGCCACGGCCCGGGAAGGTGTTCGATGTCCACCAAGTTGCTGCGACCGCTCGCGTTTTGCGGAGCACTCGCGGTGCCCGCGTTGGTCCTCCGGTTCTCCGGGCTAACGCCAAGCCCGGTGCTTGGATTGCTGCTGTTCGGCATGGCCGTGGTGGCCTCGTCGTTCGTGCTGGCCTGGGCTGCGGAAGCGGCGCAGGTCGACATCTCGGGCGGGCTGGCTATCGCGATCCTGGCGGTGATCGCCGTGCTGCCCGAGTACGCGGTCGACCTCTACTTCGCCTACACCGCAGGCAGCGCCCCCGAGTACGTCGCCTACGCCGCGGCGAACATGACCGGCTCCAACCGCCTCCTGCTCGGCCTGGGCTGGTCGCTGGTGGTGATCGTCGCGCTCGCGCTGGCCAAGCGGCGCACCGGGAAGTCGGTGCGCGAATTGACCCTGGAGTCCGACAACCGGGTGGAGCTCGGGTTCCTCGCGATCGCCTCGGTGGTCGCGTTCCTAGTGCCCGCGACCGGTCAGATCTCGCTGCTGCTCGGGTTCGCGCTGCTCGGATTCTTCGTGTTCTACCTGTGGAGGGTCTCACGCGCCGAGGCGGAAGAACCCGACCTGGTCGGCACCGCCGCCACCATCGGCGGGCTGCCCAAGCACGTCCGCCGACCGCTGGTGATCGCGCTGTTCGCCTTCGCCGCAGCCGTGATCGTCGTCTGCGCCGAACCATTCGCCCACTCGCTGATCGAAACGGGCACCCAGCTAGGCATCGACCAGTTCCTGCTCGTGCAGTGGCTCGCGCCGCTGGCCTCGGAAGCGCCCGAGTTCATCGTCGCGATCCTGTTTGCCGTCCGGGGCAAGGGTGCCGATGCGATCGGCACGCTGATCTCCGCCAAGGTCAACCAGTGGACGCTGCTGGTGGGCAGCCTGCCGGTGGCCTACCTGCTCGGCGGTGGTGAGACGGCGCTGCGGCTGGACGCCCGCCAGTTGGAGGAGTTCCTGCTCACCGCGACCCAAACGGTGCTCGGGGTGGCCGCTGTGCTGGCGCTGCGCTTCCCGCGCTGGACGGCGTGGACGCTGCTCGGGCTGTTCGCGGCGCAGTTCGCGCTGCCCGGCCAGACCGCCCGCTACGTCCTGTGCGGCATCTACGCCGTGATCGCGATCGCCGCGCTCATCCGCAACCGCCACCACATCTTGCCCACCCTCGCCGCGCCCTTCCGGCGCCAAGTCGACGACAGCTCGGAAGCGCCCGAACCTGCAAGCGCCGTCCGCTGATCGAGCGGCTGACCATCAGCGGGCGCACCCCCAGTTTCGCGCCCGCTGGTGACCAGCCTTCACGTGCTGCGCAGGGCGACGCAGCACTCCCCGGGCCGCGGGTCCAGGGCGGCCTCCACGGACGGGGCCTGCAGCCCGGCCAGGAAGCCCTGCAGGAAGGCGTTGTTGAGCCCGCAAACCAACTCCGGCGATTTGGCGGTCAACGGGTGGAAGGGGCAGTTGCGCAGCCGGACGCAGGTCGGGCTCTCCCGGTCGGGTTCGAAGCCGTAGCGGGTGAGCACCTGTTCGGTCCTGGTCAGCGCGCGTTCGGCGCCGAGGCGGCCGGGGCGGCTGCGGAGGCGTTCTTCGGCGCCGAGGCGTTGTCCACGTTCGCGCGCGGTGCGCATCGCCGACTCGATCGCGGTCTCGCGCTCGCCTTCGGTGAGCACCGCATCGAGCAGGATGTCGGCCAGCAGGTCGGGGCGCCTTGGCGGAATGCTCACCCCGATGTGGGCGTCGGTGGGTTCGTAGACCTTCGGCGTGCGGCCGACCTTGCGGATGCCGCCCACCGGTTCGAACCGCGCACACAGCAACCCGGCGTCGACGAGCTTGTCCAGGTGGAAGGCGGCGAGCTTGCGGGAAATGCCGACCGCGGCGGCTGCCTCGTCCCGGCCGATAGGCCGACGGGCGCGGCGGATGAACTCGAACATCCCGCGCCGCAGGCCGTCCGCCAACACTGCGACTGCCGCCATCGAGCCCGCAGCTGGCTCGTCGCTGGACACCATGCCTCCACGGTAACGCCTCTCACGCCCAATTTGGTGTCCGAAATCGGCATTGGGAGGTCATGTACTGCTGCATTGACCCGATGGCATGAAAAAGACTAGCGTTCATTGGTGAAACTAGTCCGGGTGGCCGAGCCAGGTGGCCTGGCGCAACTGACCCAGAGGATCACCTGATGTCCGCACCTGTCCTGCACGTCGCCCACCAGCCCGAGGGCGAGATCGATCTCGCAGCCGCCGAGAAAGCGGCCGGTGATCTGCTGCGGGCGTTGGGGATATCCACCGATTCCGAGAGCCTGAGTGGCACGCCGGGGCGGATGGCCCGCGCCTACGCGGAGTTGTTCACGCCGCGGCCGTTCGACCTGACGACCTTCCCGAACGAGGAGCAGTACGACGAGCTGGTGCTCGCCCGGGCGATCCCGGTCCGCTCGGTCTGCGAACACCACCTGCTGCCGTTCGTCGGCACCGCGCACGTCGGCTACCTGCCCGGCGAGCGGATCCTCGGGCTGTCCAAGTTGGCGCGGGTCGTCGAGCACTTCGCCTGCCGTCCGCAGGTTCAGGAACGGCTGACCAAACAGGTCGCCGACTGGCTGTGCGAGCAGCTGGAGCCCAAGGGCGTCGGCGTCGTGATCGAAGCCGAGCACACCTGCATGACCCTGCGAGGCGTGCAGGCCACCGGCTCCAACACCGTGACCTCGACGCTGCTGGGCACCCTCCGGCAGGACGCGCGGTCGAGGCAGGAGTTCTTCGCCCTTACCGGCGTCAACGCCTGACTCAGCCCGCCCGGGTGGGCGCGGGGGCCTGCCGGGCTTGGCGGAGCAGCGCGTCGAGCGCGAACGGTCCGGCCCCCAGCACCGCGAACAGCAGGAAGAACCAGCTGTACAGCGCGGCCGGAACCCCACCGTTGAGGATCGGGAGCAGCCCCCGTGGCTGGTGCACGGTGAAGTACGCGAACGCCATCGCGCCGGAACACACCAGCGCGGCCGGCCTGGTGAAAAGTCCGAGGAAAACCAAGGCCCCGCCGACGAGATGGATTAACCCCGCCCACCAGCTCGGCCACTCGAACAGCGGTACGGCGTGGGGGGCGCCCAGCAAGCCGAACAGGGCCGCCACCCCGTGCTGGATGAACAGGAACGACACGACGATCCGCGTCACGGACAGCGCGATCCCGCCAAGTCTCTCCGAAGAATCCTGCGTCACGCCCGCCCCCAAAGACGGTGGGTGTCCTTGCGACACCAATAGGTGTTTCCACCCCGGTGCCTTCTCAATCGGGCGGGCTTTCGACGCAAGGCCCGCGACGCGCCTCACGGGACGAGGCCGCGGCGCAAGCGACGGCATGGGCGCGGTCGCCGTCGATCTTGGCCAGCAGGTGGTTGATGTGGCTCTTGACCGTGCCTTCGCTGACGACGAGGTGTTCGGCGATCTCGGAGTTGGGACAGGCTGGCGGTGATGGGGGAGAGCACTACGGCCTCGCGAGGCGCGAGGCCGGCGGGCAGCGGCCGAAGCAGCGCGGGGCCGTCGGCCAGGACGACGTCGGGACGGAGCTCTTCGGGGAGACGGCGACGGTCAGCGAGACGGCGCCTCGCCATGGTTAGCCTTGTCCATGAACCGCTGCGTCAGCTGCTGGCCGTCCGGGTAGTTGCCCGGCCCAGACACCTGAGCGATCTGGTCTGCGTCAGCGTTTGGCGGCCCTTTCGGTTTGACGGATGGCGTTCAGTCCCTCCGCCGCCGCCTGGAATTCACCTGAGTCATTGCCTCCCCTGGCTTATCGACCGCGGCGGACGCTATCGATCAACGAGCTCCAGTGGGGGTGGTTTCGGACACACCGAGCGAGCGCGTTGGCATTGCCACTGGGGTCCGAACGGTTGATCTTCATACGTGCCGAACGCATTCAGTCCTGCGTTGCGGCTGCATCATGTCCTGTTCTTGGCCGTCGGCGGCCAAGAAGCTGTGCGCGAACACGTGCCGCATCAGGTGCGGGTAGATGTAGCCGATGCCGGCCTGCTTGGCACGCCTGCGAAAGATCTGCGCAAGGCCCGAAGCAGTCATCGGCATCCACAGTCGGGAGATCCCGGCCGCCTTTGGGTGGCGTGCCCGCGCCCGGATGTACTGGTGCAGAGCGTTGTCGTGACTTCTACCGCACGGGTCACCCTCACGCTGATGTTCGGTCTGCTTGCCGGCTGCCGCACGCCGAGTAGCGAGGTCGAACTGCTGAGGTTTGGGCGAGTTTGATCAGGTTTTCGCGCAGCAGGGCCGGTCGCCGGTACCCACGCCGACAAGCACGGCGCGTGCGACGTCCTCCGCGAATTCCGGCCCGAGTTCGCGATGGCCGAAGAGCGCCCGGAAGACGACGGGGGCTGCGAACAGGTCGACCACGAGGTCGATGTCGAGGCCGGGACGGATGTCGCCGCGTGTCTTTGCCTTCTGCAGGGAGACGATGCACGCTCCCCGGCGAGGTCCCCAGACGGCGGTGAGGAAGCCTTCCCGCAGTTCCGGATCATCGGCGAGGTCGGCCACGAGTGCCGGGAGGACGTGGCCAAGGGTCGGGTCGTCCATCGCGACCCGGAGCGCTTCGAGATGCCCGACGATGTCGCAGTGCGTGCACCCGGTGTCGATCTCCACGACACCGATCCGGTCGTGTGCCATGGCCGCGACCACCAGGTGTTTCTGGCTCTTCCATCGCCGGCGGATGGCGGGTTTGCTGGTGCCCGCCCGCTTCGCGATGGCTTCCATGGTCAGGGCCGAGTAACCGACTTCCCGCAGGAGTGCGGTCACCGCCGCCAGCACGGCGTTATCGATCCGCTCGTCCCGCTGGCGTGCCATCGAACTCTCCTGGAACCGCACCGAAATCCTGTAGTCCAGCCACCCTACCGAGGGAGCAGGACGACCTTGCCGAACGGCTTTCCGCTCTCCACCCGCCGAAGCGCGGCGTCGGCCTCGGTGAGCGGGAAACGCTGATCGACCACGGCCGAGATCCGACCTTCCTCCAACAGCGTGCCAATCCTCTTCCAGGACAGTCGAAGGTCTTCCGGGGTGACCGAATTCAGGCTGAACGCGAACAGCGTTGGTGACCTGTGGAAATCGCGCAGCAACGGTTCGAAGGATTCCGGCCCGGGAACGCCACCGGCGGCACCGCAGAGGATGTAACGGCCGTTGGGCCGCAGGAGTTCCAGATGCTTCCCCAGATCGGGGCCGGCGACGGGGTCCACGACGACGTCGAAGGCCCCGCTAGGAAGGGCGGAGTCGGTCCGGTCGACGACCCGTGCGGCGCCCAGGGCTCGCAGACGTCCGCCGCGTGCCGCAGACGAGGTAACGACAGTCACCTCGCCCCCGCGAGCGTGTGCGATCTGTGTGGCGAGTCCGCCGATCCCGCCGCCGGCGCCACGGATGAGCACACGTTCTCCGGATGCCACCCGCACCCGATGGAGCGCGAGCTCGGCAACCATCGCGTTCACACCCACCGCGACCACGCCGCCCGTGTCGGTGCCCGGCGGCGCCGGAAAAACCCGATCGGCCTCAGCGACGACCTTCTCGGCGTAGCCGCCGAAGGCGGGCAAGGCCAGAACGCGCTGCCCGACCAGTCCTTCGGGCACGTCCGGTCCAACCGCCGTCACGCAGCCGACGACTTCCAGGCCAGGCACCGAACCCGCGCCGGGAAAGTATGGGTACTCGCCTCGGCGGGCCATGACGTCCACGTAGCCGACGCCGATCGCGTCGACCTCGACAAGCACATGGCCGGGCCCGGGAGCCGGTTCCGGCGCGTCGACCACGGCGAGTTCCTCGGACGACCTGACAACCACGGCTTTCACGCTGACCCCTCCCAATAAAGTTCCGATACGGATCGGAACTTTATTGGGAGAGGTTGTCAAGCGTCAAGCCTTGTCGCGGCTGGCATCGCTGAGCATCTGGGCGTAGGTGAGGACGTTGGCGAGGTAGTCGCCCGCGACGCGGTGATCGGCCACCACGGTGACGTGTCCGTAGCGCTCGACGATCACAGCGTCGGGCGTCGGCAGATTCACGTACGTGAACTGAACGGCTGCCACGCCATCCTCCCCTTGGCTGAACCTTTCCCCTTTTGGACATCACGGATGGGGTGACTTGCCACCAACGACCGACGCCCGTTCGAACAAAAGTTCACCCGCGCAGAGCGGCGGTGATCGCTGTTGTGTGACTACTCGACCTCGCGGCGCTCTTGGTCGTTGCGGGGTCGGATGCGTAGCGCTGACTGGACGATGTCGAGGGCGGCGGCGACCTCGTCGGGGTCGCGATCCTCGATCAATGCGGTGAAGGTCCGCGTTGCCTCGTCTCCGGCGTCCGTGCGCTTGATCTTGAGTCCCACTGACTCGGCGGCGGCATTGAGCACGTCGCTGACGGGCACTTGGAGGACGACGGCTAGGGCGGGCAGGGCGTCATCAGATACCTTGAGCTATCAATCCTGACTTGTCTTTCTTCTTGTTTAGATTGCGCCTGAGTGGACAGCTCCCTAGATACGGGCCGCTCCCCATGCCGGTTCGCGTCGCTGCCGAAGGCTCCCAGCGATCAGGCGGCGCTGCGGGCCGCCCGCTGGAGGATCGAAGGGCATACGTAGGTAGGCGCAAATAATATCGGCAATGGTCTGTCGGTGGCTTGGGTGATCGTGGGCGAGACGCTCCAAGCTATGAGGCCCAGCTAGACGTACCGCAGCCGCCTCACGGCCGAGTTGGTCGGCGGCTTTCGTCTGCAGCTCCGTGATGCGGCGTTCAGTGCCGTCAAGTTCGGTGAAGCGTTGACGGCGTGCGGCGAGAAGTAGGGCGGCGGCTCCGCCGGTGCCGACGACGATCGTGCTAGCGATGCGGATGGCTTCGAGTCGGTTTTTGCTGGCGGGATCGTCGTTGCCGAAATAGTGCAGCATCCCCCAGAGTGAGCCGAGCGCAACCACGACAATCCCGATAGCCCAGGTTGTGATGGTGCGCTGGGATAGCACCTGATAAGTCGGCGTTTGCTGCGGCTTCCGTTGGCGGACCAGCCCCTTGAACTGGCTGAGCAGCTCTTTAAGTTCGACCCATGATCAAGAGTGTGCCATCCGGAGCGCGCGCTTGGGGTGCAGAACGACCGGATTTGTAACGGGCGCCCGCTTGTGCGTGTCCGTAGCAGAGACAGGCTCCTAGGTTTCGAGATTGTCGACCAGGCGGCGAAGTGGTGCGGTGAGTTCAGGATGGTCGCCCATGTCGACGCGGTGCAGCAGCCGGGCGGCGACGTAGAGCAGCGCCGTCGTGCCTGCGGGGGTGTCGAGCACGTCGGCGAACGTGGCCCAAACGGTGGCGGCGGTCCGGGGCGCGAGCAGGCTGTAGCAGTACAGAGACGCGGCGTCGGCGTCGACTGGGCCGCGCCCCCAGTGTTCCCAATCGAGTAGGCCGAACTCGGGTTGCAACAGATTCGCCCAGTGCAGATCGCCGTGGACGGTTTCCCACTCCTGCACTTCGATCGACAGCCCGAACCGGTCGAGTACAGATTGGCGGATCTCCGCCCCTTCCTTGCGTACCCGCGCCGTCGGGGTCGAGCGGATCACGTCGAGACTGCGGCGCAGCTCAGCCCACCACTCAGACGGCAACTCGACCTCGGCCCGCAGCGCGTCGGTGTCCGAGCAGCGTTGGCCGGCCACGTAGGTCATCAGCTCGGCGCGTTGGCGCCGCACCTCGGGTACTTCCCACTCGACGACATCGAGCACGCGCGGTTTGCGGATGCCGGTGATGGTGTTCGCGTCGGCGTTGCCCGTCCACCAATCCCCCTCGGCCCACTGGACTTGATCGGACAGCACCCGCAGCCATCGGCGACCGTCGGAGCTGTCCACGGGAGCGCCGATCGACCGCAGCCGCCACCCGAACACCGGCTCACCGGCCACGGCGACCCGGAAGCGCTCGGCGGCGTGGGCGAGGTTACAGCGCATCCATTCGGCGAACCGGCGGTCGGCCTCGGCGACCTCGGCGGCGGTCGGGCTCATTCGGTGATGTGCCGCAGGTAGAGGCTGGGGTCCGCCAGGTAGCGGCGCCAGTGGTCGACGAGATCAAGCTCGTCCCACTTCACGCGGCGGGTGCCGTGCTCGCCCACTTCGATGATGTCCGCGCCCGGTGTGGCGGCCAGGATTGGCGAGTGCGTCGCGCACACCACCTGTGCACCGGTTTCGCCAAGCTGGTGCATCAGCCCCACCAGCTTGAGACAGGATTCGAAGGACAGCGCGGCCTCGGGCTCGTCCATGACGTAGAACCCGCGCTCTTGGAACATCGAGCCGAACACGGTCAGGAAGCCCTCGCCGTGGGACATCTCCGCGGTGCTCTCATCCCAGTAGCCGTACATGCCGCTGACGGTGTTCAGCAGTCCGAACGCGGTCTCGGCGCGCAGGAAGAACCCCTTGCGCCGAGACCGCGGCCCGGTGAGCAGCCGGCCCCCGGCTGGGGTTGTGTCCAGCTTGAGCACGTCCCCGAGTGGGGTTTTGGGCCGGTCGTTGACGTACTTGCGGCCCGCTCGCCCGCCGTGCGCGTCGAGCTTGAAACCCTCCGCGATTGCCTCGACCAACGTCGACTTCCCGGACCCGTTCTCCCCGACCAGCATGGTCACCGGCGCGGTGAAGGTCAGGCCGTGCTCGGCGAGCTCGGCGACACACGGCACCGTGTACGGCCAGGCGTCGAACGCCTCCGGGCGCTGGGCTTCAGGGATGTAGGCACGGCGGACGAGCACAGGCTGATCCTTAGTAGTTCGGCGAACAGTTCCCGCTTGGTGTGCAGTTTCCCGCCGGGCTGCACGAGGGGCTACAGGAGGGGCTGCACTGCGGGTCGCACATCGTGTTCGGGCAGCAGGTCGGGTCACAGCTCTTGCCCGCCGACGGTACCCGGCTCGCAAGCTGGGACTTCGCGCTGCGCATGCCTTTACCAGTGATGATCTCGGCGAATGGCTTGCGACGGACGTTGCCCACCGGCATCCACCGCGAGAACACGCACGGCCACACGTCCCCGGTGGGGGAGACGGCGACGACGCCCCGCCCGCAGTGCCCGCAGAGCTGATCAATACTGGGCTGCTGGTCGCGGACACCGCGGCCCACCTGCCGCATGTGATCAACGCTGACGTCGGTCACGCCCAGCTCGCGCAGCTCGGCGACGGCCTGGTCGCTGTGCTGGCCGTCCCACAGGTTGATGACGCCTGCTCGAACCGGAATCGAACGGCGGATCGCCTCTCGAATGTTGGCTTTGGTGCGCTCGTAGGTCGGCCGGCGGGTGATCTCGGCGTGCTCGCCGGGATCGGTGGAGTAGTACGACGTCGCCAGCCGCACGCCGGGCTGGGTGAGCACATCCCAGAGGGCGGGGTGGATGCTGACCATGTTGGTGAACACCTCGACCTCGACGCCTCGACCGAGGGCGTGGTTGATCAGCGTCGGTAACGCCGGGTTCAGGGTCGGCTCACCGCCGATGACTGCACGATCCGAGTGCCCAACTCGGCGGACTGGTCGATGACCCGCCGCCAGTCGTTCACCTGCATGGTGCTGTGGTCGCCGGTTGGGCCGGACTCGGCGTAGCAGTGCGTGCATTCCAGCTGACATCTCCCGGTGATCTCTAACCACACGAACGAAATCCCTGCGTCCACAGTGAACCTCCGAATTCGCCGCTTGCATTGATCGTTCGTTCTTGTGGTGCCCCTCTCAGGCACCGCGGGTAGGCCCCGGCGCGGTCCGGTCGGTTGCGGCGCCGTGCCGCTCGTCGATCCGGTCACAGCGGCCCGTGCGTGGCTGTTCCACGCCGGGCCCTGGGGAAGCTGGCCGGGCAGTTGGAACGTCACTCGACGCTGCCCGGCCAGCGGGGGTCAGAGCTGCGGGCCGACTCCCAGCCAGTGCGCTACGCGGTTCGCGTCGTAGTACGGTTCGCCTTTCGCTGCTGTCGTCCTGCTCGGTGGCAGTATCGGATTCGGGCCCGGGATTGTCCGGCATCGGTCACCTCCTTCCGTTGTCCATAGTGGCCATTTCGGCCCGCAACGTCGTTGGTGCGGGAAGTTGGAACCGGCCGCCCAACGCGCCGGGGGAATGCGCTGGACAGGCCGGGCGGCCCGGTGCCGGTCGGGGGGCGCTTCACGACACCGGGCCGGGTCTAAAGCCACTTCACGCCCGCGAGGACCCGGTGCATCATGAGCAGGTTGCGCGCCTGGTCGTCGCGGTCGAGTGACCGAATTTCGGGCGGCAGCAGCAGGATTCGGGTCTGCATGTCGGCGAGATCGTCGGCGAGGTCACCGCGGATCGTGATGGGCTCGCGTTTCCGGCGTCGGCCGCCGCTGCTGGCCTCGGACTCGACGCGGTCGACCACTTCTCGCACGGACACCGCGCCGTCGCAATGCCGCTGTGCCGGGTAGTAGCGAATCGCCCACGCGGTCAGCAATGCGACAGCGGCAACGCCAAGTGCAATAGCTAAGACGACCACCGCGGCGGCCCTTTCTGCTTGTGACGGTTGGTGGTGGCCGGGCCGCTGCCACGGTGCGCACCGGCCCGGCCGTCCCGCGTCGCCTCTCAACGCCGAAATCAGTGGCGAATCGGCCGCGCTGGGTGCGGCGGGTCGCCGAAGATCGACGGCGGCCGATACCTGATGGGGCGGCCGAGGTCCGTGGGCAGGAAGCACAGCGGGTCGGGTCGCAGCACCGCGATCGGTGCCTGAGCGTGCCCCGGTTCGGGCAGCGCGAGCACTGCTCGCAAGGTCCACGCCGCCGATGAGTGGTATTGCCAGGACACCAGTTCGGGCATGAGCGGGTCGGCGCCGGGCATGGTGGCCGTGCGGTAGGCAGTCGCGTCGTGTTCGCCATCCTTGCCACGAAGGATCACCACATCCGCGCACGTCGGCCACCGGCGCACCACCGCGACGATGTCGGGGGCTGACTTCGGGCCGAAGACCCACACCCCCCACGACTGGCGGCGTAGCTCGGCCAACAGGTAGTCAATCTCGGAAGAGTGCATGGCGCGCCGCCTCCTGCCAGTCGTCCTCGACGTTCTTTCGGTTGGCGTCGGCTAGTCCGCAGCGCCGCCTCCACCAGGCGGTGAAGATGGCCAAGCCGCCGAGCATGGCCAGCACCCCGAGGACGAACCCAAGCGCTGACATCGGCCGTGCCTTCCGGTTGCCGCGGACTTCCTACTGAAGCAATGACTTTCGACCCTGCTGGCCTGCGAGGAAACGACAGAGCGGTGTGCGATATACATCCCGCGTATATCCGCACGTGACAGGCGGTCGCTATTCGTACACTGATCGTGAGATTGCACTGATGGGGTGACCATGAGCGCCAGGAACAACCGTTCGTGCCGCACGTGCGGCACCCGCCTGCGCGTGGACAACGACGACGTGCAGTGCAGTCCGTGCCGGCGGAACGATACGGTCGGCAAGTCACGCCCGGAGCCGAAGAACGAGGAGTTCTGGCAGCGCCCGACGATGGCCGAAGCTCTCAAGTCGCGTGACTTCGGCAAAGTCATGTACGCCTACCGGTACGAGCACCGTCCGGTGATCACCCAGGCCGCGTTGGGCCGGTGGCTCAACATGACACAGGCCCAGATCAGCCGACTGGAGCGCGGCGCGAAACCCCCGAGCGACCTCGATAAACTCACCGCGTGGGCGTCGGTTCTCCACATCTCCGAGTCGTCGCTGTGGTTCAAGCTCCCCGCACGGGAAACCTCGGCGCCGGCCACAACCTCCCGCGTCGACTTCGGGTGGTTCTGTGGGCGCCGCCGAGCACCCGCCCTGAACACCGGCATGCGTGTGCCGCTCGATGTGGAATCGATCAGGGAGACCACAGCGACGTTTTGAGGGCTCGACAACCGGTTCGGGGGCGGCCACGCCAGGGGCATGGTCGGCGCCTACCTCGCCGATGAGGTCGCCCCCGCCATGCACGACCATCGCCCCGGCCGCGACCAGGTCGAGTTCGTCTCAGCCGTCGCCGAACTCAACCAACTGGCGGGGTGGATGGCCTACGACGTCGGCGACATGCTGTCGGGTCGACGCCACCTGCAACAGGCATTGCAGCTGTGCCAACGGGTCAGCGACAACGCGCTTTCGGCCGAAATGCTCGCTGGCATGAGCCACCAGGCCGCACACGCCCGTGACGGAGCGGTGTCGGTGGGGCTGGCGCGAGCGGCCCGCGACACAGCAGCCGGAACCGGGCTCGCCGCACTGGAATCCGAGACCGCCGTCATGGAAGCACACGGCCTGGCCCTGGTCTGCGACAAACGCGGAAGCGTGGCCGCGCTCCGGGACGCAGAGGCCGCGTTCAGCCGGGCAGACCAAGTCGAGCACCCGTCATGGCTCAGCTATTACGACGCCGCCTACCTCGCCGCCAAGATGGCCCACTGCATGCGGGAACTCGGCGACCTGCGCGCCGCGGAGCGTTTCGCCCGCCGGTCTCTCGAAATGAGCGCTGGGTACGACCGCGGCAAGTTGTTCAACACCGCGTTGCTCGCGTCCATCGTCGCTGACCTGCGGGAGATTGAAAAGGCATGCGCAGTTGGTCGCGACGCCCTACGCCTCGGTCGCAAGTTGCAGTCAGCGCGCGCTCGGCTCTACTTGCAGGATTTCGCCAAGCGCCTCCACCGTCACCAGGCCGTGCCGGTAGTAGCTGAGCTTGGCGAGGAGCTGGCCGCGATGGGGATCAGCTTCGACGCTGCGCCAACAGCTTGAACAACGCGACTTGAGCAGCAGCGCCCGGGATCAGTCCTTGCTCGATGCGGTCGGAGATCTCGGCGAGTGGCACCCACTCGACGCGGGCGGTTTCGTTGATGTCGGCCGGTTTGCCGGTGTCCTCCGCGCCCTCGGCGAGGAACAGCAGGTTCTCGAAGTCGGCCGTGCCGGTGATCGGTTGGAAGGTGCCGAACGGTCGGATCGACAACGGGCGCCACCCGGTCTCTTCCTCGACTTCCCGGGCCGCCGTCAACGTAGGGTCTTCCTTCGGGTCGACGTAGCCGCCGGGCAGCTCCCACACCCACTGGTCGAGGATGAACCGGTGGCGCCAGATCATCAGCACGCGGTCGTCATTGACGACCACGGTCATCGCGGCCTTGGGCATGCGCAAGACGTACTGCTCGAAGGTGACACCGTCCGGCAGCCCGACAGACGCGATGCTCAGCTTGAGCCGCCGGGTGTCGTCGATCAGTCGTTCGCCGCGGATAGTCCAAGTCGCCAGCGCGGGCGCGTTCGTCTCGTTCGCCACGGAGCGGAACGCTACCGGAACCCTGCGTAGGTCCTCCATCACAGCGGACCCCCGGTGACCTGGAGTCGGGAGGGAGCGCCGCGGCGTTCGCTCAGTACCGGTCACCCAACGCGGCCTGGCGGTGCGCCTCGCGTGCCCGCTCGCCGGCGGCAGATGCCCCGTAGCGAGCGACCATCTCGCGGGACCTCCATCCGTTCAATCGCATTAGGTCCTGCTCTCGGCCGCCTGCGGACAAGAAATTGTGTGAGAACAGGTGCCGCATCATGTGCGGTTAGAGGTGCCCGATGCCTGCCTGCTTGGCACGCCTGCGAAGGATCTGCGCGATGCCCGACCCGGTCAGCGGCCCTTGCTTGCCGATCCACAGCCGGGAACTTCCGGCGGCCTTCGGATGCCGTGCCCGCGCCCGGATGTACCGGCGAAGCGCCGCACCCTTTTTGTTGCCGAACGGGATAGCCCGCCCTCGGCACCCCTTACCCATCACATGCGCCACGTCGGCCTCAAAGTCGAGGTCGTCGAGTTCCAGCGGCGTGACCTCCCCAGCCCGCTACGTTGAGGTAGGAGACGATCGTGCTCGGCGCGGTGTTCGTGGCGCGCAGGTGACGCCGCCAGTCCGTCAGCAGCTCGCCGAGGTCGTCGAGCGCGGCAGTCTGCGAAGAGCGTGGCGTGCCCTGGGTGATCGTCATGACACCGAGAGTAGGCCGCCGAGTCCTTTGCTTGTTATGCGTTGTGCGGGACACAGTCCCTACGTTTTGCCTGGTGGTGCCCCCAGCAGGACTCGAACCTGCGGCCTAAGGATTAGAAGTCCTTTGCTCTATCCAGCTGAGCTATGGGGGCCGATCGGAGCGCAGCTTGAGCTGCAGCAAGCAGGGTAACCGCACCCGCCCGCAGGTGTGGGACTGACGCCGCACTGTTGCCGAGCCGGTACCGAATGGAAAGCTGATCGACAACCAGGCGCCGCCCGATCAGGCCGGTGGCAGCTTGTGCAAGGCGGAGGCGGTGAGCTTGCCCAGCTGGTCAGCGGTGTCGGCCGCGGTCGCCCCCTGCATCGCGAGCATGGTCAGCAGCGTCCGGTCGGACCGGATCGCGGTGGCCGCCATGCATGTCTGGTGGCTGTTCACCAGTTCGCAGTACAACCAGGCCGAATGCCCCTCGATGTCGAGCTGCACGCCGCGCGGTTGTCGCCGGGACGCGACCTCGTAGGGCTCGTAGAAGCCGGCCGCGGCGGTGTTCTCCGGGCCGCTGGTCAACAGCTGGGAGCAGGTCCCGGCGATCGGGTTGTCCGGGTGCGGCGGCCCGACCGGACCGCCGACGAACGCGAGGTCCGCCGGTGTCAGCAGGGCGCACGGATCGATCCCGTCGAAGTTGCGCGGGATCGCGATGCGCGCCTTCGCGGCGACGGTCGATCTCGGCTGGGCGGGCTCTGCCGGGTGGTTCTCGTGGAAACCCGCCGCAGGGATCGGCTCGCCCGGGATCTTCGAGGCGCAGCCGGTCACCGTGCACAGCAGCAACATCGGCAACATAAACACACGGCGACGGACAGTGGTCACTCCGCAACCGTAGCGGCCCGCACGTGCGGCAAACCACGCTCCCGGCCGCCATCCTGCAAGGTGGCCGCCCGGGACCGGCCGTTACGCTCGGTATGTGCCATCCGAGACCCCCGCGCCAGCACCGGAGCGGCGCACGTCGAGCACGGTCGGAGTGCTGGTCGTCACCGCCGGGGTGCTGGCGGCGCTGATCGCCGCCGCCCTCACCGCGCTTTCCGCCGGCGCTTCCTACGCGGTGCTCGGCTTGCCCGACCCTGGGCCGATCACGCAGTACGGCCTGCCGGTTGTCCGGGTGGTGGCCGAATCCGGTGCGGTGGTGTGCATCGGTTCGCTGATGCTGGCCGCGTTCGGGATTCCGGCGAAGCGTTCGGGTCGGCTGGCCGCCGACGGTTACGCCGCCGTGCGGACCGCTAGCTGGGCAGCCGCGGTGTGGTGCGTGGGTGCGGCGCTGATGGTGCCGTTCATCGCTGCCGACGCCACTGGGCGCCCGGTGGGGGACGTGCTCAGCGTCGACGTGCTCTTCGGCCTGGTCGACGCGTTGGAAGAAGCCAAGGCGTGGGCGCTGACCGCGCTGATCGCGTTCGTGGTCGCCCTGGTCTGCCGGGTGGTGCTGTCCTGGGGCTGGACCGTGGTGGCCTTCGTTCTGGGTCTGGTCGGGTTGTTCCCGGTGATCGCAACCGGCCACTCCGCCAGCGGCGGCGCGCACGACATCGCGACCAACAGCCTGCTCCTCCACCTGTTCGGCGCGGTCCTGTGGGTGGGTGGCCTGGTGGCGCTGCTGGCGCACGCCGCCCGCCGTGGTGCGCACCTCCCCCTGGTGGCCCGGCGATTCTCGCGGATCGCCCTGGTGTGCTGGATCGCGATGGCGTCCTCCGGCGTGATCAACTCGCTGGTCCGCGTGTCGCCAGCGGACTTGTTCACCTCCACCTACGGCTTCCTGCTGGTGCTCAAGGTCGTCGGCCTGGTGGCGCTCGGCGCGTTCGGGTACTTCCAGCGCCGCAGCGTTGTCCGGCGGTTGGACGACGGGGCCGGTGCAGCCGCGCTGCTGCGACTGGGCGCGGCGGAGGTACTGATCATGTTCGCCACAATCGGCGTCGCTATCGCCCTCGGACGTACCCCTCCACCGGAGGGGAGCAAGGCGGTGCCGGGCCGGACGGAGCTGCTGATCGGCTACCCGCTGGATGCCCCGCCGACGCTGTTGCGCCTGCTGTTCGACATGCGGTTCGACCTGATCTACGGCACGTTCGCGCTCGCGCTGGCCGGGCTGTACCTGTGGGGCGTTTACCGCCTGCGCAAGCGCGGCGACGCCTGGCCGGTCGGACGGACCATCGCCTGGTTGTGCGGGTGCGCGACGATCTTCATGGCCACCTCGTCGGGCATCGGCAAGTACGCACCCGCCCTGTTCAGCGTGCACATGGGTCAGCACATGCTGATGTCCATGCTGGCACCGGTCTTCCTGGTGCTGGCTGGTCCGGCTTCGCTGGCGCTGCGCGTGTTCAAGCCCGCGGGGAAGACGCAGCCGCCTGGGCCCCGCGAATGGTTGCTGGCGTTGGTGCACTCGCCGGTATCGCGGGTGCTGACCAGCCCGTTCGTGGCGTTGGCGCTGTTCGTCGGCTCCTTCTACGTGCTGTACTTCTCCGGCCTGTTCGACGTGGCGCTCACCCAGCACTGGGCGCACCTGGCGATGAACGCGCACTTCCTGCTGGTCGGCTACATCTTCTACTGGCCGGTGATCGGCATCGACCCGGCGCCGCGCCCGCTGCCGTCAATGGGCAAGGTCGGCCTGGTCTTCGCCTCAATGCCGTTCCACGCGTTCTTCGGAATCGTGCTGATGATGTCGCAGACGGTGATCGGGGCGGCCTTCTACCGCGGCCTCGACCTGCCCTGGATGACCGACCTACTCGGCGACCAGCGGCTCGGCGGCGGCCTGGCGTGGGCGTCGGGCGAGGTGCCGCTGGTCGTGGTGATGCTGGCGCTGCTGATTCAGTGGTCCAGGGCCGATTCCCGGGCTGCCCGGAGGATCGACCGGAAGGCCGATGCGGACGGCGGCGCGGATCTGGCCGCGTACAACGAAATGCTCAGGCAACTCGCCGAGAAGGACCCCCCTCGTAGCCAGTGACCTGGCCGATCGGCCGGGATGTGCGCGAAACGTGGTAAATCGGTCGCGCCGCGTGACATCGCTCGGGCAATCTTCTGGTTGCGGGCCGGAAATCGCCCTCCGCGGGACCGAGCGGAGCGGCAGATTTCGAGACGCAAGTGGCGGCGGTGGGCAACGTCCTCACCGGCCCCGTCGTGCGGGAGTCACAGACCGGCCACCGGGTGGCCAACTTCCGGGTGGTGGCCACCTCGCGCCGGCTCGACCGGGACACCGGGGAATGGGTGGACGGCGACCGGCTCTATGCCACGGTGAACTGCTGGAAGTGGTTGGCCGACGGGGTCGCCAGGTGTGTTGGGCAAAGGAGATCCGGTGGTGGCGACCGGACGGCTGCGCACCCGCGATTACGCGGGCGGGCAGTGGCGCACCGTCGTCGAGTCGGAGGCCAACGCGATCGGGCTGGACCTGGCGCGCGGCGCGGCGCCGGGGGTGCCCGGCATGTCAAGACCACCTCCGGGAGGTGGCCGCGGGCTGGTTTGCCTGCCTGGCGGCTGATCGCGGTCTTCGCCGCCGACCAGCGACAACGTCGATTTGGAGGAGGTGATAACCGCTGGTGCAAGGCAGGTCGATGCCTACGGTGAGGGGCGGGGGGACCGCGTGCGCGGTCCGACACGGGGCGCAACTACGATTCATGTCATGGCCGAGTTCATTTACACCATGAAGAACGTGCGCAAGACGCATGGTGACAAGGTCATCCTCGACAACGCGACCATCCAGTTCTACCCCGGCGCCAAGATCGGCGTCGTCGGTCCGAACGGGGCTGGCAAGTCGACCGTGCTGCGCATCATGGCGGGACTCGACCAGCCGAACAACGGTGAAGCGTTCCTCACGCCGGGTTACACCGTCGGCATCCAGCAGCAGGAGCCTCCGCTCAACGAGGAGAAGACGGTCCTAGGCAATGTCGAGGAGGGCGTCGGGGAGATCAAGCAGAAGCTCAACCGCTTCAACGAGATCGCCGAACTGCTCGCGACCGACTACTCCGACGAGCTCATGGAGGAGATGGGCAAGCTCCAGGAAGACCTGGACCACGCCGACGCGTGGGAACTGGACTCCCAGCTGGAGCAGGCGATGGACGCCCTGAGGTGTCCGCCGCCGGACGCGGAGGTCAAGAACCTATCCGGCGGCGAGCGCCGCCGGGTCGCCCTCTGCAAGCTGCTGCTGAGCAAACCCGACCTGTTGCTGCTCGACGAGCCGACCAACCACCTCGACGCCGAGAGCGTGCTCTGGCTGGAACAGCACCTCGCCACCTACCCGGGCGCCGTGCTCGCCGTCACCCACGACCGGTACTTCCTGGACAACGTCGCTGGCTGGATCCTGGAGCTGGACCGCGGCCGCACCTTCCCCTACGAGGGCAACTACTCGACCTATCTGGAGAAGAAGGCCGAGCGGCTGGCCGTGCAGGGCAAGCGCGACGCGAAGCTGCAGAAGCGGCTCAAGGACGAACTGGAGTGGGTCCGCTCCAACGCCAAGGCCCGCCAGACCAAGTCGCGTTCCCGTCTGTCGCGCTACGAGGAGATGGCCGCTGAGGCGGAGAAGACCCGCAAGCTCGACTTCGAGGAAATCCAGATCCCGCCGGGTCCCCGCCTGGGCAACGTCGTGGTCGACGTCGAGAACCTGAAGAAGGGCTTCGACGACAACCTCCTCATCGACGGGCTGTCGTTCACGCTGCCGCGCAACGGCATCGTGGGCGTGATCGGGCCGAACGGTGTCGGCAAGACGACGCTGTTCAAAACCATCGTGGGTCTGGAGCAGCCGGATTCCGGCACGGTCAAGGTCGGCGACACCGTCAAGCTGTCCTATGTGGACCAGAACCGCGCGAACATCGACCCGGGCAAGAACGTTTGGCAGGTCGTGTCCGACGGGCTGGACTACATCCAGGTCGGCCAGGTCGAGATGCCGTCGCGTGCCTATGTCAGCGCCTTCGGGTTCAAGGGCCCGGACCAGCAGAAGCCGGCCGGGGTGCTCTCCGGTGGTGAGCGCAACCGCCTGAACCTGGCGTTGACGCTCAAGGAGGGTGGCAACCTGATCCTGCTGGACGAGCCGACGAACGACCTCGATGTGGAGACGCTGAGCTCGCTGGAGAACGCGCTCGAACAGTTCCCCGGCTGCGCTGTGGTGATCTCACACGACCGGTGGTTCCTGGACCGCGTCGCCACCCACATCCTCGCGTGGGAGGGCGACGATGAGGACCCGGCGAAGTGGTTCTGGTTCGAGGGCAACTTCGGTGGCTACGAGGAGAACAAGCTCGAGAGACTGGGGCCGGACGCGGCCCGCCCGCACCGCGTGACGCACCGAAAACTGACCCGGGGCTGAACGGAGGCGCCTTGGCGAGCGTGCCCGCTTCACCGAACACAAGCTCGGCACAGGGACTGCTCGAACCCGCACGGCAGATGCGGTGGCGAGTACCCGAGTTGGCATTGGTGCTCAGTGATCGCGCGGTTGCGCTCGCTAGGCGCGCCGGTGATCGGGCGATTCGGCTACGCGCCGAGGCCCTCGCGTTGTTTGCCTCGAACCGGCTGGGCCGCAGTGTCGCGGCCAGCAGTCGGGCGCTCGCGGCGGTCCGCGACGCGGAGGCGGCGGGCGACGCCGAGGTCGAGGCGGAGCTACGGGTCGAGCTGGCATGGTGCGCCAGCAGCGCGGGCAGCGGCGTGGTCGCCGTTCGCGTGCTGAACCCGGTGCTGGAGCAGGACCGGGCCGAGCCCGAGGTGCGGGCGCATGCCCTGCTCGCGTTGGCGGCGTCGCTGCCCGTGCGCGGGCAGGACGGGGACCGCTCCGAGGCGCTCGACGAGGCCGAGCGGCTGTACGAGGCGTGCGGTCTCGGCCGGGACACCGCCCGGCTGCTCAAGGCGCGGGTCTGCGCTGCGCGTGCGGGGCATCGCCGCAGGCTGGGCGAGTTCGACGAAGCCATCGCGGTGGCCGACGCCGGACTGGCGCTGCTCGGGCAGCTCGGGGACCCGGCTGCGGACAGCGGGGAGATGCGCGCTCGGCTGGTGCTGGAGCGGGTGTTGTCGCTGCTGGAACTGGGGCGCCGCACGGAGGTCGTTCAAGCGACGCAATCCCTGCTTGCGCAGCCGGTTCGCGCGGCAGCGGCGGGTCCGGTCGGCTGGTTGGGGCTCGCGATGGCCACCCGCGTGCATCTGCCGGAGGGCAACCACGGTGCGGCGGTGCGGACGCTGAACGACACCGCGGCGATCTCCGAGCGGCACAAGCTGGACGGACTGCTCGCCGAAACTCTGAACACCCTGTCCCACGTGCACGAACGCGGCGCGGAGTTCCCTGAAGCGCTTCGTGCGCTCCGGGGCGCGTATTCCGCCGACCGGCGCTGGCGCGCGACCGTGCACAACGCGCGAGTCGGGTTGCTCGCGGAGTACCCGGCCCACTCGGGCCATGTCGACGTGGCTCGGCGATCGAGCGCAGCAGCCGAGCTAGGACCGGGCGGCCCGGAGGCGTCGGGCCCCGAGCTGGTCGGGCCCCGGGCAGCGGAACGCAAGCAGCCGGAGCCCGTGGCGCCACGACCTCGGCGACCCGAACAGGGCCTTCCTGAGGAGGGCTTTCCCGAGCCTTCCGAGCCGGAGCAGGCGACGTCCAGGCGCCGGTCGGGGTACGAGGAAACGCACGATGCGGCACGCCAGTTGATGGAGACGCTCACCAATCGGACCGCTGAGCTGCGCGAAGGCGGACACCGACGGCAGGAGCTGTCCGAATCCCGGACCACCGGGGTGCTGGAAGTCGCCGAAGAGGCGGTGTCGCAGACGGTCGTGTTCGACTCGTCGGCGTTGGAGCCGCAGGCGGCCGGGGTCGGGCAGCAGGACTGGCAGGCGGCCGCCGAACTTGCGGATGCCCAAGAGGTCCGGACGATCCAGGTGCCGCAGGTCGAGGCGGTCGCCTTCGCAGAGCCGGCCGACCAAGGTTTTCCGAGCCAAGAACGGGTTTCCGAGGAGCACGCCGAACCGGTCGCAGCGACGGCGCAGGCGAGCTGGTGGCCGTCGGAGAATCCGGATCAGACGCAGAACGCCGAGCACACCATCACCGAGGTGCCGGTGGCGTACGAACCCCAGCCCGCCGAGTCGCAGCAGCCGCTGTCGGTGGAGTTCCAGCCTGCCGGGGCTCCGTCGGTCGAGCCGCTGCCCAGCACGGCGGTGCTCGCCGCAGCGGCGGACGACCCCCACCTGCGTCCGCCGGCCGCCGACGACGATCACGGTGTGATAGACGCCACGGCGATCCTGCCGGTGATCGGCGGCCCGGCCGAACCGGCAGGTCTACTGGGAACCGGATCGGCAGCGCGCACCCGACCTGAGGAATCGTCGCCGGAAGGCCTGCACTCTCGGGAATCGCGGTACGGGGATTCGCGGTACGGGGATTCGCGGTATGGCCGAGACCTGCCGGGCAACGACGTCCCCGCCAACGAACAGCCGGGTAGCTACCAGGTCCACGACGTACCGCAGAACGAACCGGCGCACGGCAGCCGCGAAACCGAACCGGCAGCCAAGACACCAACGGGTGGGGCTCCGGCGGAGGCGACCCTGGCGAGCCGGACCTCGGTGTCGGAGGCTCCGCCAGGGACGCAGCGGCGCGAGGGCGGACGCCGGGCGCGCGGCAAATCGCTGGCCGAGATTCGCGCCAGCCTCCAGCTGTCCGCGGAGCCGCGCAGAAGCCGTCGCCGAGCACGGCACGCCGATCCGGCCGATTCGGCTGAACCGGTCGAATCATCCGGCGTACTAGTAACATCCGAACCTGCGGTCGCACCACCAACTCCAGCCGCAGAAGTGCTGGGCCGCCACCGCCAGGACTGGGCGACCGAACCGAATCTCCCGGTGGTGAAACGGCGTCGAAGGGAGGAACCCGTCGGCGACGGAGACGACGCTGCGCCGCCAGCTGCCGAGCCATCCATCGCAGTGCCGCTTGCTGCGGAGTTAGCCACCGCAGGGCAGCCGGGGGAAGCGGCACCGGCAGCTGAGCCCGCGGCCGAGTCGGCGGGAGCGGATGCGGGCCCGCCGGGGAAGATCGGACTCGCCGAGCTGCTGACCGAGGCGCTGATGGCCTACGAGACCGGTCGGCGCGAGCAACCGGAAGCCGAGGAATCCGCGCCGTCCGGTCGGCACAGCGAAGCGCGTGTGTCCGGAATCAACGGCCGTTCCCAGGTTTCCCATGCGACACATTCGTCCACATCGGACGATCGAGTTTCGGGCTTGGCCGCCCGGCACCGCCGCGCCGCGATGGACTCCACAGTGGTGGATCCGCTGTTCTGAAAGCTTTTTCTGCCGAAACCGCGCCGCCGATTCGCCCAAATGCGCACTTCGTGATCTCCGGCTGCGCCGCGCGAAAGCGGCCGCGCGGTGTAGGCGATCCCGCAGTCCTTCCGGGGCGGTTGTTGGCGGGTTCGGCGCAAACCGGACTCAAGATCGTCCTTCTGAAACGTCCAAGACATCGATCATTGTGCCGCTTTTCACGTGTTCGACTGCGTTGCCGCCCTCCGCCTGCTCCCTGGACTGGCAGTCTTAAGGTGGAAACTGTTGGCACAATGAGGTGCCGTCAAGCGTGGAGCTGCCTGAAGATGACCTCGAACCCCGGACAGTCGAAGACCGGAGAACGCCCGCGAGCCGATGGGGATGACGCGGCCGGCGAGCGCTCCGAGAACCCCGAACTGGCCAAGCGCCGCCTCCTGGACAGAGCGGTCGAGCTCGCCCCGGACCTCGCCGAGCTGTTGCGCGCCTACTACCGGCACGTGCCCGCCGAGGAGCTCGTCGACGACGAGCCCACCGACCTCGTCGGAGCACTGCGGTCGCACTACCGGCTCGCCTCGGCGCGCGTCGCCGGACGCCCCCTGGTGCAGATCTCCAATCCGGACCGCATCGATGACGGCTGGCAGAGCCAGGCGACGGTGGTGCAGATCGTCACCGACGACATGCCCTACCTGGTGGATTCGGTGATCGCCGAGCTCGGTCGCGATGGCGCCGAGGTGCAGCGCATCGTCCACCCCATCTTCGTGGTCCGCCGCGACGTGGCCGGCGAGCTGCAGGAAGTGCTGCCCGGTGAGGACCCGGCGGAACCACCGGCCGACGCGATCGCCGAGAGCTGGATGTTCATCGAGGTCGACCGGGTCGTCGACGAAGAGCGGCTGAGCGTCCTCCAGCACGGCTTGAACGACGTCCTCAACGACGTGCGCGAGGTCGTCGAGGACACCGAGCGGATGCACGCCACCGCCAAGGCGCTAGCCGACGAGCTGGAGCGGACTCCGCCGCTGCTGCCGGGCGAGGACGTCCACAACGGGGCCGAGCTGCTGCGCTGGTTGGCCGACGGCCACTTCACGTTCCTCGGCTACCGGCACTACGAGCTGATCGACGGTTCCGAACCAGCGCTGCAGGCCGTGCTGGCCTCCGGGCTGGGCGTGCTGCGCAGCGACAGCGTCGCGGCGCGCAGCCTGACCGTAGGGCCGGACGCCCTGGCCAGCGCGCTGTCCAAGGACCTGCTGGTGCTCACGCAGGCCAGCGCACCGTCCACAGTGCACCGTCCGGTGCACCCGTTCTACGTCGGTGTCAAGACTTTCGACGAGTCGGGGCAGGTCAACGGGGAACACCGGTTCCTCGGGCTGTTCAACACCGCCGCGCTGCACGAAGACGTGCTCGACATCCCGTTCATCCAGCGCAGGGTGCGGGAGATCATCCACCGCGCCGGGTTCCCGATGGAGTCCTACTCGGGCCAGCGGATGCTCGAGGAGATCCAGAACTATCCACGCACCGAGCTGTTCTCCACCGATCCGGAAACGCTGCAGGAAACCATCACCGGCGTGCTGGCGCTGGCCGAGCGGCGCAAGCTCAAGCCGTTTCTGCGCCGCGACCCGTACGGCCGCTTCTACTCCTGCCTGGTGTACCTGCCGCGGGACCGCTACACGACCAGTTCGCGGCTGGCGATGCAGGAGGTGCTGCTGGAGGAACTCCACGGCACCGGCCTGGAGTACAGCACGCGGGTCGGCGAATCCACCCTGGCGCGGGTGCACTTCGTGGTGCACACCGACCCGGAGAACCAGGTCGAGCCGGACCTGGCGCGCATCCAGCGGCGGCTCGACGAGGCTATCCACACCTGGGACGACCAGATGATCGAGGAGGTCGACGCCGAGCAGTCTGGTGCCGGCCGCGACGGGCACGCGACGCGCAGCCTGTCGGAAGCGATCAGCCAGATCGGGCAGAGCTGCGCGTCGAGCTTCCCGGAGTCCTACAAGGAGGACTTCACAGCAGCCGAGGGCCTGGCGGACCTGCGGCGGCTGGAGTCGCTGTCGGGTCCCCGCGACCTGAAGATGTCGTTCTACGCGCCGCGCGACGCCAGCGCGGGCCAGCGCCGCTTCAAGCTCTACGTCGGCGGCCGGGTCACCCTGTCCCGGGTGCTGCCGGTGCTGCAGAGCATGGGCGTTGAGGTCGTTGACGAGCGTCCGTACGAGGTGATCGTCGGCGACACCGACCAGCAGTACTGGATCTACGACTTCGGGCTGCGGCTGGACCCGAGCTTGCTGGACAGCGCGACCAGCGGGGGCCTGCTGGACACCCTGCGAGAGCGCTTCGAGGACGCCTTCCGGGCCGCCTGGCTCGGTGACGCCGAGGTCGACCGGTTCAACGCGCTGGTGTTGCGCGCCGGGCTGAACTGGCGGCAGGCCTCGGTACTGCGCGCCTACGCCAAGTATCTGCGGCAGGTCGGCATCGCCTACAGCCAGGACTACATCGAGGACGCGATCCTGGCGCACCGCACCACCACGACGACGCTGGTAAGGCTGTTCGAGGCGCGCTTCGACCCGGCGCTGGGCGCGGACGACAGGGCGTCCCGCGAGGCGGACCTGACCGAAGATGTCACCAAGCTGATCGACGAGGTGACCAGCCTCGACGCGGACCGGATCCTGCGCAGCTACCTGAGCCTGATCCGCGCCACCCTGCGGACCAACTACTTCGCCGGGGCCGAGCAGCGCGAGCGCTCCTACCTGGCGTTGAAGCTGGAGCCCAGGGAGATCCCGGGGCTGCCGGAGCCGCGCCCGCAGTTCGAGATCTTCGTGTACTCGCCGTGGGTGGAGGGTGTGCACCTGAGGTTCGGTTCGGTGGCCCGCGGCGGTCTGCGCTGGTCGGACCGGCGGGAGGACTTCCGCACCGAGATCCTGGGCCTGGTCAAGGCGCAGGCGGTGAAGAACGCGGTGATCGTGCCGGTCGGCGCGAAGGGCGGCTTCGTGGTGAAGCGGCCGCCGACGCCCACCGGCGACCCGGCGGTGGACCGCAAGGCCACCCTCGACGAGGGCATCGCCTGCTACCGGATGTTCATCTCCGGGCTGCTGGACCTGACCGACAACCTGGTCGGCGGCGAGGTGGCCCCGCCGCGGGACGTGGTGCGCCACGACGGCGACGACACGTACCTGGTGGTGGCGGCCGACAAGGGCACCGCGAAGTTTTCCGACATCGCCAACGACGTGGCCAAGTCCTACGGGTTCTGGCTGGGCGACGCGTTCGCCTCCGGTGGCTCGGTGGGTTACGACCACAAGGCGATGGGCATCACCGCGAAGGGCGCGTGGGAGAGCGTCAAGCGGCACTTCAGCGAGCTCGACGTGGACACCCAGTCCGAGGACTTCACCGTGGTCGGCGTCGGTGACATGGCCGGGGACGTTTTCGGCAACGGGATGCTGCTGTCCGAGCACATCAAGCTGGTGGCCGCGTTCAACCACATGCACGTGTTCATCGACCCCGTCCCGGACCCGGCGGTGTCCTTCGCCGAGCGCCGCAGGTTGTTCGAGCTGCCGCGGTCGACCTGGGACGACTACGACCGCACCAAGATCAGCTCCGGCGGTGGCGTGTGGTCGCGGTCGCTGAAGTCGATCCCGCTGAACCCGCAGATCCGGCAGGCGCTGGGCATCGACGAGTCGGTGCGCAAGCTGGCCCCGGCCGAGCTGATCAAGAAAATCCTGCTGGCCCCGACCGACCTGTTGTGGAACGGCGGCATCGGCACCTACGTAAAGGCTGTGACCGAGACGCACGCCGAGGTCGGCGACAAGGCCAACGACGCGGTCCGGGTCAACGGAGCCGACCTGCGGGTGAAGGTCGTCGGCGAGGGCGGAAACCTCGGGCTGACGCAGCTCGGGCGCATCGAGTTCGCCCGCGCCAGCGGCAAGGTCAACACCGATGCGCTGGACAACTCCGCCGGTGTGGACTGCTCCGACCACGAGGTCAACATCAAGATCCTGCTCGACCACCTGGTGGCCGACGGGAAGTTGACCGGCGAGCAGCGCAACGAGCTGCTCGCGGACATGACGGACGAGGTCGGCGAGCTGGTCCTGGCCGACAACCACTCGCAGAACGAGGTGCTGGGCATCTCGCGGGCGCACGCCGCCCCGATGGTGTCAGTGCACGCCCGTCAGGTGGCCGCCCTGGAGAAGGCCACGGGGCTGGACCGCAAGCTGGAGGCGTTGCCGACGTCGAAGGAGTTCCGTGACCGCGAGAAGGCCGGGGAGGGGCTGAGCTCGCCGGAGCTGGCGACGCTGATGGCGCACGTCAAGCTGTCGCTGAAGCGCGATGTGCTGGCCAGCGGCCTGCCGGACGCCGAGGCGTTCAGCAGTCGGCTCCCGGAGTACTTCCCGAAGCCGCTGCGGCAGCACTACGACGACGCGATCGCTGCGCACCCGTTGCGCCGGGAGATCATCACGACGCTGCTGGTGAACGAGATGGTCGACGGCGCGGGCATCTCCTACGCCTACCGCCTGTCGGAGGAGATCAGCGCTTCGACGACCGACGCGGTTCGGGCGTTCGCGGTGGTCACCAATGTTTTCGGGCTGCGCGAGCTGTGGGCGCAGATCGACGCGCTGGGTGGTTCGATTCCGAGTTCGGTGGCCGACGAACTGGTGCTGGAAAGCCGCCGACTGCTGGACCGAGCGGCGCGCTGGATGCTGACGAACCGGCCGCAGCCCCTGGCGATCGGTGCTGAGATCAGCCGGTTCCAGCCAGTGGTGGCGGAGCTGTCCGACTCGGTCCGCGGCCTGCTTCGCGGCCGGGCGGCCGAAGGCGCCACCGAGATGATCGACCGCTGGGAGGCGGCTGGCGTCCCGGAGGACCTGGCGGAACGTGTCGGCGTGCAGCTGGATTCGTTCGCGCTGCTGGACATCCGGGAGATCGCCGAGCTCGCGGAACGCGACGCGGGGGTCGCGGCAGAGCGCAGCCCGCGGGAAAGCGCGGACCTGTACTACTCGCTCGCGGAGCACCTCGACGTCGAGCGGATGCTGCTGGCGGTCAACGAGCTGGAGCGCGGGAACCGGTGGCACTCGCTGGCCCGGTTGGCGTTGCGGGATGATTTCTACGCGTCGCTGCGCGCGATCACCATCGACGTCCTGCGGACCAGCGATCCGGAGGACAGTCCGGAGGAGAAGATCGCTCGTTGGGAGTCGACCAACGAGTCGCGACTGGCGCGGTCCAACTCGTCGTTGGAGCAGATCAAGAACTCCGGTCGGCTGGATCTGGCCACGCTGTCGGTGGCGGCCCGTCAGCTGCGCAGCATGGTCCGGTGAATGTCGGGTGGCCTGCGGTCGTGCCGGCCGCAGGCCACCCGAACGGCAGAAAGGAAGCTCGCCAGTGGGCGCGTTCGTAGCCAAGGTGGCCCTGCGTTGGTCCGACATGGACGCGTTCGGCCACGTCAACCATGCCAGGACGATCACGTTGCTGGAGGAGGCGCGGGCCGAGTTGCTGTTCACCGAGGCGCAACGGCAGGGCCTGCTCGGGTTGACGGAGGGCATGGTGGTCGCCCGGGTCGTGATCGACTACCACAGTCCGCTGCTGTACCAGGCGAGGTCGCTTCAGGTGCGGATGTCGGTGCGGGAGCTGAAGGCCGCGTCGTTCATCATCGACTACACGGCCTACGTGCAGGAGGCGGTGGCCACCGCGGAAACCCTGATGGTGCCCTATGACCTGCGGGCGGGGCGGCCGCGGCGGCTGACCTCGGAGGAGCGGGACTTCCTCGCGGAGCGGCAGGTCGAACCGGCGAAGTCGGGGTTGGGCCGTGCCTGAGCTGCGGATGCCCGACCCGGTCGAGCGCGAGGACCTCGGAGCGTTCGTGGCCCGCGCGGTGCGGCTGGACGGCCAGGCGCTGGTGCGCTTGCGCAACAGGCCTGGCGCAGGCCGCGTCGACGTGTGGGCGGCGACGCCGTTCGACGCGCTGTCCACCAGGTCGGTCGAGGGCGAGGTCGAGCCGTCCGACGTGACGGTGTCCGGCAACGAGCTGCTGGCCACGTTGACGGTGGCGGGTGCCCCGGTGATGGACCCCGGACCGCCGCGGGATCTGATGTGGCGTTGCGAACTGCCGCCGGTCGAGGGCTGGCACAGGGTGGACGACCTGCCGGCGAAGCTCGTCGGGGAGGTCGCGGAGCGCGGCATCGACGTGGCCAAGGACCACGTCGGTCCAAAGGGGACACCACCGGCGTCCCTGATGGATCAGGAAGTCTTCACGGTCAGCGGTTCCGGTTTCGAGGTGAAGGTTCCGCTGCGCTGCCTGTTCGTGTTGTCCGGCATGGGTTTCCTGGTGCCCAAGCCGGCGGAGTCGGAGATCGTCCGGGTGAGCGCGACGGACGCCTGGCTACGCCTCGACTCCCGCTACGGCGCGGTGGTCCGCCGCCGCCACGCCCTGCTCCCGCTGCTGATCTGACCGTCGGCCGAGCAGCGGCGAGTGCCATCAGCGAGAGCGGCAGGGCCGCCCGGATCTGCTCCGCGATTTTCGACGCGGGCGACGGCGTGATTGTCGTCGATATCAGCGAGGACTACGACCAGGTGTGGGCGAGTGTGGTGAGGCGCTGAAGGTGGCGCAGTGATCGCACCATGTATGCCCCGGTGAGCTTGCGGATCTGAGGATGGGGAGGTGGGCCGGGCAGGGGGGAGGGGACTGCCCGGCCCACCCTGGCGGTCTGGCACCCGCGGAGCGGGGTCGGGTGCCAGACGTGGTTCAGGAATGCGATCCGGTTTCGGGTCGGGCGTCAGGTCGGCTCGCGCAGGCGATGTCGTCCGATGCGGGATTCTTCTTGCGCCGCTTGACGTTCCGCCTCGATCTCGGCGATCAGGTGCCAGACCGTGTAATCGCCTTCACGGCTGCCGCTGTGCCGTGCTTGCGGTAAGCACGAGAAGACCATGCCGAAGATGATGACGTTGATCAGCACGAGCGTCGCGACCTGGAGCCAGAACATGGGGATTTCCGTCGCTGTCGAATCCGGTTGTGGTTGAGCGCTACTGGCGCGATGCGAGGACCTGCCAGCACGCCATGCAGGTGCTCTCGCGTATCCAGGCGATCTCCGGCGCGATCCGCTGCAGTTCGTCGGTGCTGACCTCAACGCCGCACAAGGCGTTGACGACCAGCCCCGGCATGGCCTTCCGCGCTGCCGAATCGAAGGCGTGCCGACCACCGCTGACCGGCTGCCACCGCCCGATTTTCGCGCCACCAGGCAACATCCCGACTCCTTCCGTCGATCAACTGACCTATTAATAATCCACGTAGGAATTTACTGATGTCTATACTTCGATCAGGTGTAGTTGCTCTGAGTAGCGCCATGCAGACTGTTGGTGTTCTCGTGGAAGGGGTTGAGCCGTGGCGCAGTGGACGGACCCGGCAGCTCAACGGTGGCTCATCGGTGTTGAGCTTCGGCACTATCGGCAGCTGGCGAACCAAACCGCCGTTGCTGCGGCGGAGGCAATCGGCTGTACCCCAGGAAAGATCAACCATTTGGAAAGCGGGCGGAATCGACAGCAGCCCGACGAAGTGGTGGCCCTGCTGAAGTACTACGGTGCGCCCGAAGGTGTGGTCGAAAGACTCACGGAGCTAGCGGAGCGGGCCGATCAGCGCGCATGGTGGGCGCCCTGGAGTGATGTCACGGCAACCTGGTTTCAGCCGTTCGTTGGTTTGGAAGGCCAAGCCGCGCGCGAGTTTCTTTACGAGCCGGTGTTCGTTCCAGGGTTGTTGCAGGCGGAAGCGTATGCACACGCTGTCACGTCGGCCACGCCTCGGGTACGGCCAGATCATGTCGACCGGTTCGTCGCCTTCCGGCAGGCCAGGGCGGCTGTGCTGACAGATTCGGAGCCGCTGGAGCTTGCTGTTGTCGTCGGAGAAGCAGCGCTTCGCCTTGATGTCGGTGACCCTGCCATCCTGCAAGAGCAGTACCGGCACTTGATTCGTTTGGCGGCGTTGCCGAATGTCGAGTTGCAGGTCTTGCGCCCTGAAGACGGCATCCACAGTGGGTTTACCGGTGCCTTCGCGATCCTTGGCTTCGACCATGCGCACTCGGTCGGGTATGTCGAACTCCAAGACGACGCCGTCTACATTCACGATCAAGAGCGGATGCGCGGATATAGCATGGCAGCGGAGAACCTGCGGGAAGTCGCGCTGTCGCCTCCTGAATCGGTGAGGTTCATCGAGTCGCTGGTGCATGACTGATCGGGAGAGGGAAAGCCATGTCAGTGGCTGACTTAGCTGAGGTGCGTTGGATCACGAGTAGCTATAGCGGCGGTAACGGCAACTGCGTCGAGGTGGCCGTGGGGGCTGACTGGACCTGGGTGCGGGACACGAAGGACCGGGCCGGTGGCGTCCTTATCGTGCCAGCACGTCAGTGGCGGGGCTTCATGGCTGCTGCGAAGTCCGCCCACTACGAGCTCTGAAGCGCTGGTCTGATGTGTGAGGGGTGCCTTGACCGATATGCCGGTCAAGGCACCCCTCACTCGTCACCCGCTCTCGCCGCGCCCCTGCAGCAACCGTGAGAATGGCATGCTCATCGGCGGTAGCGGGCTTGAAGCGGTATCTGACACTCGGGCCACGTCGATCAAAGGTTTGGGGATTGGTGAACGTGCGTGATGGAGTGCACAACGAGTCGGCAGCCCAGATTGGTGGACACAGCGTGCAAGCCGGTCAGATTCACGGCGACGTGCACTTCCACCATGCGCACGAAGAAGAACTGATCCCGCGACAATTGCCGGTCGCTGCTCGCTATTTCGTAAATCGGGCGGTGGAGCAAGACGCGCTCACGACGTTACTCGGTGGCGCGACCAGTGACGGGTTCGTACTGATCTCGACGGTTGATGGGGTCGCAGGAGTAGGTAAGTCGACGTTGGCCGTGCACTGGGCGCACCGCGTGAGGGATCGGTTCCCGGACGGCGACCTCTACGTGAACCTACGGGGCTTCGACCCGATCGCCGAGCCATTAGAAGCCGCCGATGCATTGGGTAGTTTCTTGATCGCCTTGGGGGTTCCAACAGAGCGGATGCCTCAGGAATTGGACGCTCGTGCAGGGCTGTTTCGCAGTCTGGTGCACGGCAAGCAGATGCTTATCCTGCTCGACAATGCCCGCACAGCCGAGCAGGTCCGGCCGCTGCTGCCTGGCAGCCCAAGCTGCTTGGCGCTGATTACCAGCCGGAACCGGTTGCACGAGTTGGTCGTTCGAGAAGGCGCGAGTCGTATCTCATTGGACGTACTAACATGGACGAAGCGGAGCTGCTACTGGCTTGCTACCTCGGCGATCAGCGGGTGGCAGAAGAGCACGAGGCGGTGCGGGAGCTCATCCGGCACTGCGCCGGGCTTCCTCTTGCCCTCGGCATTGTTGCGGCCCGAGCAGGCGAGAATCCGAGCTTTCCACTGATCGAACTAGTCTCGCAGTTGCAGGACGAGCGGGAGCGACTCGATGCCTTGGATGCAGGCGGGGTAACAGGCCTGCGCTCGGTTTTCTCCTGGTCCTACCGCTCGCTTTCAACCGAGGCGGCCCGTCTTTTCCGTCTGCTCGGCCTGCCGACCGGGCCGGACATCAGCCTCGCGGCCGCAGCGGGTCTGGCTGGACGCTCACAGCGCGAAACTCGTGCCTTGCTTGCTGAACTGTCGCATGCCAGTCTTCTCGACCAGCACGAACCAGGCCGCTACAGATTCCACGACTTGCTCCGCGCCTACGCTGCCGAGTGCGCAGCCGTAGACGAAGCTGCGCCGGACCGCGAGGCCGCCATCCGTCGACTTCTTGACCACTACCTTCGCACAAGCAATGCGATCGACCGTCATCTAGTCGGACACTCGCGCAAGTTCGTTCCTGCACTGCCTCCTTCGGAGGTGACTGGAAGCACCCTCGACGATGAAGATCGAATGCTCGGCTGGTGGGATGAGGAGTACGCGAATCTAACTGCCGGCATCAGGCAGGCACACCGGCGAGGTTTCCGGATCCACGCGTGGAGCTTGGCGTTCACAATGTTCTACTTCTTTCGGCTTCGCGGGTACCTGGCAGAGTGGATCAGGAATTTCGAGCTGGCGTTGGAGGCCGTGCATGAACTTGGGGACCGACAGGCTGAGGCGCAGCTGTTGCATGGCCTCGCAATTGCTTATTTCGAAGCGAAGCAGCACGAAAAGGTGGTGTACCACAGCGAGTTGGCACGTGAGCTCTTCGAACGGGCCGGTGATCGCTATCATGCCGCAATGTCCCTTTTGATCGGCAGTGAATCGAGCAGTCGACTTAACCGGTACGACGCAGCACTGGAAATGGCCGAACGAGGCCTTGAGTTGCAGGAAAAGGTCGGGGATCTCAACGGTCGAGGTTACGGAAATGGGTGCCTCGGCGTAGCGTATGCGGGCCTACGCGAACGCGAGAAAGCGCGCTCTTACTTCAAGGATGCGTTGGACCTCTACCGAGAAGTCGGCGAAGTGTATGGGGAGTCGTACGTCTTGAACGAGCTCGGTGAGCTGAACCTTGCCTCGGGCGATCCGGCTGCGGCAGTGACCATGTACCGAGAAGCACTTCGAATACGTCGAGGAATCGGGTATCGGCGAGGCGAAGGACAGAGCCTCCGGGGGTTGGGCAATGCCTTGCGCGCTGCCGGTGACCACGAGCAGGCCCGCACTCACTTGGAACAAAGCACTCACGGTCTTCGAGGACCTCAATGATGCCGAAGCCGATGCTGTGCGACAAGAATTGGATTCGTAACGGCAACTGCGTTGAGGTGGCCGTCGGGGCGCGACCAGTGGCGGCGCCGGACGCGAGCTCAGGACGTGCCGCGATCCGTGGTGTCGGTCGGCGCGGTCGTGGTGGGGACGTGAGTGGGCGTCGCGGGATCAGTAGTGGGTTCCGTCGCCGTCGTGGTCGGCGTGGGTTCCGGCGTTCGCGTCGGTTGGTGAGTCGCCGCGGTCTGCGTCGGTGGGTCGGCCGTCGTGCTTCGCGTCGGCTCGTGAGTCGTGGTTCTCGTCGGCAGATCGGGCGGCGTGTTCTGCGGTGGTTGGTGGTGCGTCGTGGTCGGCGTCGGCAGATCGGGTGCCGTGTTCTGCGGTGGTTGGTGGTGCGTCGTGGTCGGCGTCGGCAGATCGGGCGGCGTGTTGTGCGTTGGTTGGTGAGTCGGTGTGGATTGCGGGGAAGCGGCTGGCTCCTTGATCGGTCCGCCGGAGATCTCCGGTGGTGGGCCAGGTGGCGGGGCGGCCAGCTTCGCCGGAGCAACACCGCCCTGCTGCCCGGCGGCGCCCGAGAGCTGGAGCGGCGCCGCGCCAGGCCCGGTCGAGTCCTGCCGACCGGTGCTGATGTCCGGCGAACCCGCCTTCCCGTCCGAAGCCCCCGTCTCTGGCGGAGCCGGGGCAGCAGCCGTGCTTGGCGGCGGAGGAGGTGGTTGGGGTGGCCCCGGAGCCCTCGCCACGAGCGGCAACCCGGGGACCACCACGTCGTGAGGCGGGTTGGTGTTGAGCAGGGGCAGGGGCACGGGCGCCTCGCCTACCGGCGCGGGCGCCGTGTTCTCGGCGAACGGCGGGAGCCGGCTGAAGATGCCCGGCGGGATCAGGCCAAAGAAGGGATCCGCGAGCGGCGCCGTCAACGTGTAGGCGGCCGTGGCGATGCCGGCACCAAGCGCCGCCGTCGCCAGCGAAAGGCGGAACTGCTTCCGCAGGGGCAGGGACGTCGGCTCCTGGGGCGGGATGGGCGAGCCCAGCGGCTCGCTCACCAGCCACCGCCGCACCGCCGCGCCCTCCCGCGCGACAGCAGCGCAAACCCGGCCGAGCCAACTCGTCGCGTTGCCCAGATGGTCCTGCAGAGCGGCCACCGGGAGCGGACTCGTCGAGAGAGGATCGCCCAGCCCGGACGGGCTCGGTTCCGCGTCGCGGAGCAGGTCGGCGAGGCCGTCGAGGCGTTCCCGGAGAATCGCCGGGTCGGTCGGGGCCGGCACCGCTCAGCCCTCGACTTCCCGGAACCGCAGGCTCGACAGCGCAACGCCGTCGTAGCGCCACCACCGTTCGGTCGAGAGATCCAGGATCCAGGCGTCGTGCTCACGCACGATTAGCCCGACGCCGAGAGCGCGGCGGCGGAAGGTCGCGTCATCGATGCTGCCATCCTCCAACTCGTCGAGTAGCGACCGGTAGCTGGCCATGGCTTTGCCGAGGGCGGGTGGGATTCCGACTGCGTCCGGTGCGTCGTCGGGCCGGTGCCGGAAACTCATCAAGATCACCTCCGGATGGGCGACGCCATTTGTCAACGCAACGACTTCCGGCGCGCGGCTGTTAAGAGGCGAAAGTCCCACCGGTTGCGAAGCCCGCGTTCTACCTGTTCAGCGCTGACGGGCCGAACGCCCGGTCACCCACCGGACGGTCTCGCTAATGGCCGCCTCCAGCGGCCCGCGGCCGAAGAACCGCTTCCAGACCAGCGGGAAGACGATCGAGAAGATCAGGAACACCTCGGGCATGTAGGTGTTGACGAACGCCACCACGCCCTCGGGGTGGTGGCCGTCGCGTGGGAACGCCGGCATGTTCGGGACGTCCGTCGGCAGCGCCGGGCCCATGCTAGCCAGCTTGGCCAGGGTGTCCGGCACGCCGCTCAGCGGCCAGCCGCCGACGACGATCTGCCAGGCCAGCGTCAGCGCGTGGATCGCGTACAGCGTCAGTGCCATCGACCCGGCCGTGGCCAGCGGCTTCAGCGCCCGCCCGGTCCGGTCGGCCAGTTCCAGGCAGACCGCGAGGATCACCAGCGCGATGCCGCCGGAGTCCAGCAGTTCGAACGTGGTGCCGCTGTGCGCGGTTGCGGTCAGCAGCCACTCCGGGTGGTCGATCGGGACAGTGCCCTCGCTCGGTCCCGGCGGCAGTACCGTGCCGGTGGCCTCCACCAGCCAGCTCGACAGCTCGTAGCCCGAGTACGACACGGCCAGCCCGATCGCGCCGAGCCAGATGCGCACCTTGGTCGACCGCAGGTCCAACCGCCCGACGGCCATCCCGGCCAGCACCAGCGGCAGGTACGACGCCGCCGGGTAGAAGCCGAGCAGCAGCAGGTCGAACAGCCCCTCGTCGGCGATCAGATGCCCCGGATCGATCAGGTCGATAGCGTCGACGACCGCGCGCAGCGGCGTGTCCCCGGTGACCCAGGTCCGCAGCACGAACGACAGCTGCGGACCCACCGCGGCCGAGACGACCGCGGCGATCAGCAGCCCGCGCGCCCGCAACCGGATGAAAGGCGCCGCCAGCAAGAAGTAGAGCCCGTAGAACGGGATGATCACGGTGAGCAGGAAACCCGTCGCGCTGGTCGCCCGCGCCAGCGCGAGGCCGACCACCAGCAGCAGCACCGCGCGCACCGCGACTCGGACGCGGGCGTCGCGCAGCGCGCTACCGATCGGCGGCTCGCCGCGCCCGGTCATCATCGCCAGCGACACCCCGGCCAGCAGGGTGAACAGAGCGGTGGACCGGCCGCTGGAGAACTGCGCGACCCAAACCTCGACGTCGCCCTGCGCGAACGGCACGCCGAAGTGGATGCAGAACATGCCGAACACCGCGACGAACCGGGCGATGTCGACGCCGACCAACCGGCGGGTGCGTTCCGTTGTCCGAGGGGAGCTCAGCTCGGGCGCACGGGCAGACATAGCATCCAGCGGGTCGTCAGGGGCAGCTTCACCAAAATTTACCGGCACCCGCTCCGGCCCACTCGCGCCCGGTCGCCTAGGCGAGGTCGGGCTCACACCAGCCAAGCGGCGGTGCCCGGCGGCAACTCCCCGGATTCCAGCGGTCGTGAGGTCAGCAGCACCTCGCCGGGAGGCAGCGGCACCGGGGCCGGCGAGGTGTTCAACGCGCAGATCAGGGTCGTGCCGGTACGCCGGAACGCTAAGCACCCGTCCGGCGCCCCGAACCACTCGACGTCGTCGCCGGTGAACGCCGGATGCGTGCTCCGGGTCTCCAGCGCGTGCCGGTACAGAGACAGCGTGGACGTCTCGTCCTCCAGTTGGGCCTCCGCTGTGAACGTGACCCAGTCCGCCGGGATCGACGACCAGTCGGCCTCGGCGGTGGAAAAGCCGAACGGCGGTCGGTCGCCCTCCCACGGCATCCAGACGCGCTGGGTCCCGGGCAGGCCGAGCTCCTCGCCGTGCCGCAGGCAGACCGCGCCGGGTAGCGCCAGCTGCACCAGGGCCATTGCGCGGACCGGGGTCAGCGCCGCGTCATCCCGGCTCTGCTCGGTGTCGCGGCTGGCCATCGCCCACGCTTGGCGCGACCTGGGGGAGGCGAACACCTCCGTGATCGCCTTGCGGACCCGTTCGGCGTCGAAACCGGCGACGGCCAAGTCGAGGTTGAACGACAGGTGCCAGTCGCCCGGTCCGCTGCCGATCACCACGCGATCCGGGTAGCCGGCCAGCGCTGCGCCGATGGCACCGGCCGGGTCGGGACGCGGCGCAAGGTGAAACCCGTCGGCGCCGTGCTCTAGCCAGGGCAGCAGCACCGGTCCGGGGTCGCTGCGCGCGGGATCCACATCGAGCGAGACCATCACCCGCATGCTGGCCTTGCGTGCCTCGCCGAGCAGCTCGGCGAACGGCGCTGCCGACGGATCCAGCCCGGCTGCCCCGGCCAGCACGACCGCGTCGACGCCGAGCAGGTCCAGGTAGCCGAGCCGACCGGTCAGCCCGGCGAGGTCGCCGACCCCGTCGCCGTCGCCGTCGGCGAACGAGCCGACGTCGACCTGGTAGCACACCGCGTCCCACCACCACGGCTGTTCGCCGCGGCCCGCCTGTGCGGCCGCCCGTCGCATCACCAGGTCCTCGTCTCAGTGGCTGTCTTCGAATGTTCTCAGTCTTGTCCTTGAAGTGGCGTCGTGCACGAGTCGCCGACGAGGCGGTGACGGTAACTCCCGCAGGGGTCGCCGCGCAGGACGAGCTAGTCAGAACCAGGAGTTGAGCATGCTGTTGGCGGCCATCTCCATGTACTGCCACAGCTGGTCGCGGTGTTCCGGTTTGAGGTCGACCTCGTCGATCGCGATCCGCATGCAGCGCAGCCATGCGTCCCGCTCCGCCGGGCCGATCTTGAACGGGGCGTGCCGCATCCGCAGCCGGGGGTGGCCGCGCCGGTCGGAGTACGTGTGCGGGCCGCCCCAGTACTGGATCAGGAACAGCCGCAGCCGTTCCTCGGCGGGCCCGAGGTCTTCCTCCGGGTAGAGCGGCCGCAGCAGCTCGTCCTTGGCCACCTCCTCGTAGAACCGAGCCACGATCCGGTGGAAGGTCGCCTCGCCGCCGACCTGCTGGTAGAAGGTCTCCACGGAAGTCACGGCTCCATCCTCTCAGGAGCGCGTGGATTTTGGACGACCTGGCGAACGAACGCCTCACACCTGTGCACACGTCGGCCGCGAGCCTCCCGACAGCGATGGCGACCCGAGGACTCGCGGCCGGAATGACCAGCGGCTAGACGACCGGGCCGGAAGGCAGCGGCCGACCGTACGGGTACGGCGGCTCGATGTCCTGCTCGTCGTAAGCGCGCTTGATCTCCGCGCGTAACCGCCGCTGCACCGCCCACTGCCTGCCGGGGCGGACCTTGGCGGTCAGGCGCAGGGTGATGGTGTCCGAGGTGATCTTGTCCACGCCCAGCATTTCCGGCGGGTTCAGCACGTCCTTGGTCAGCGGCTCCCGCGAGGCAGCCTCGGTGGCGACCTTGGCCGCCACCTCGATGGCCTTCTGGACGTCACTGGTGTGCGAGATCGGGAAGTCCACCACGGCCACGGCGAAGCCCTGGCTGGAGTTGCCGACCCGGAGGATCTCGCCGTTGCGGACGTACCAGACGGTGCCGTTGATGTCGCGCAGCGTGGTGACCCGCAGGCCGACGGACTCGACGGTGCCGCTAGCCTCGCCGAGGTCGACCACGTCACCGACGCCGTACTGTTCCTCGACCAGCATGAACATGCCGGACAGGAAGTCCCGGACGAGGTTCTGGGCGCCGAAGGCGACCGCGACACCCAGCACACCGGCAGAGGCCAGGACCGGGGCGATCTGGATGCTCAACACCTGCAGCACGTAGATCGCGGCGAGGCCGAAGATCACGAACGAGGCCATCGACTTGAGCACCGAGCCGATCGTGCGCGCGCGCTGGACGCGCCGCTCCGACAGCAGCTCGGCCGTCATCGTGTCCGCCCGGCGCTCCTTCAGCGGAGTCAGCAGTTTCGGGGTTTTGCCGTTGCCGCGGGTGAGGCGGTTGATCGTGCGGTGCACCAGCCATCGCACGATGAATGCGACGATCAGGATGAGCACGATGTTCACGGGCTTGGCGATGAGAAGGTCGGCGTAGGACGCCAGCCACTGGTTGCCGGTCCAGTCGGAAATGGTCCGGCACCAGAGCGAGTCCACGGCACAGTTCGGTTGGGTCAAAAGCGGCAGATCCATGGGTCGGGGGTTCTCCATGCTGTCTTTCAAATGCCCGCGGTGGTGACCGGCATGGGGGTGCCGGATGCGTTGGGGCACATCACCGGGTCGGCAACCGGCCAACCGAGCATCGTGCGCGCCCCGCCGCGCACGAGTCTCGAACAGCTGACCGCCGGGACCGAGTTCGGGCTCAGTCCAGGGCGAGTCCGGTGGCCTCCGCGAGGAAGGCGAGCTGGTCGGTCGCCAGACCCACCGTACGGGACACCGAACGCGCGGCATGCCCGACCTCGGTCTCCCGGCGCAGCAGAACCGGACGTTTCGCCGGGTCGGAACTGGTGGCGTGCTGCAATGCCGCGCACATCTTGCGAGCGTGGTTAGGGTCGACCCGGGAGTCCGATTCGAAGACGGTGAACAGCACCGACGGGTAGTCCGTCTGGTCGGTCACGTTGTGGTACGGCGAATAGGACAGCAGCCAGCCCAGTTCCTCCGCATCGTCGGCGGTGCCGTACTCGTCGTTCCACGTGCGGCCGAGCAGGAACTGCTCGTAGCGGACCATGTCCAGCAGCGGCGCCGAGCACACCACCGCCCGGTAGAGGTCCGGACGCTGCGTCAGCGCCGCCCCGACCAGCAGGCCGCCGTTCGAGCCACCGGAGATCGCCAGCTGCTCGGCGGTCGTCCAGCCCTCGTCGATCAGGTGCTGCGCCGCCGCGTGGAAGTCGTCGAAGGTGTGCTGCTTCTGCTCGCGCATGCCCGCGACGTGCCACTGCTCACCTTCCTCGCCGCCACCGCGCAGCGAGGGCAACGCCCAAACGCCGCCGGCGGCGACCCACGCCAGCGCGGACGGCGTGTAGCCGGGCTCGCGGGACAGGGAGAAACCGCCGTAGCCGGTCATGAACACCGGCCGGGGGCGGTCGGGTTCGGCCGCCGAGCTCAGCAGGAACATCCGCACCGGGGTGCCGTCCAGCGAGCAGTAGGTGACCTGTTGGGTGTGCACCGTGGGCAGCTCGATGGTGCCCGGCGCCTGCTCGTCCAGCACGGTCTGCCCGGTGCGGCGAGAGTAGGCGTGCACGCACGGCGGAGTGGCGAAGTCGGACCAGCCGATCCACAGCCGGTCGCGGTCGCCTTCGGTGGCTTCGTCCACGGTAGCCAGCGCGGTGACCTCTCCGGTGCTCGGCAGCGGGACCTCTGCGGTCCGCCGACCGGTGGCCGGATCGTGCAGCGTCACCTCGGACACCGCGTGCCGCGTTCGCAGCACTACCAGCTGCGGGTCGCCGTCACCGGTGTCGAACCAGCGCACGGCCTCCAGCACCGAGTCGGGTTCCTCGGAGATCAGCTCGGTCCAGTTCGCCGGCTCCGGGTTGGTCGGGTCCGCCACGCACAGCCGCCAGCGCGGGGCGTCCAGCGTCGTCATCACGTACAGGCGGCCGTCGCGCTCCACCCAGGCACCGACCCGGTACCCGTCGGAGGTGTCCACGACCTGCCGGAGGTTCGGCACGTCGCCGCCCTCGGAGAGGTCGGCGATCCACACCGAATCCCGCCGCGCGGTGCCCGGGCTGCCCTCGACGACAAGCCAACGGCCGTCCCGCGAAACCCGGGTTCCGTAGTAGTAGGTGTGGTCCAGGCCCTCGCCGTGCACCAGCAGGTCCCGGTCGGGATCGGCACCTACCCGGTGCCGCCACACCCGGCGGTGGAACTGCTCCTCGCCATCGGGCACCCGCTCCGGTGCCAGCCGCCGGATGTAGAAGTAATCCTCGCCGCCGGGCAGCCACGAGATCGTCGAATAGCGGCACCGGTCGATCGGGCCCTCGACGAGGTCGCCGGTGGCGACGTCCAGCACGTGCAGCAGCGACTCCTCGTCGCCGCCGACGGAGATCTGGTAGGCCAGCCGGTCGCCCTCCAGGCTCGGCGTCCAGCTGTCCAGCGTGGTCAGCCCTGACGGGTCCAGCTCGGTGACGTCCAGCAGCACCCGCTCGGCGCCGTCGGGCTCGCGCACGTAAAGCACGGGGAACTCCTGCCCCGGCTCCCGGCGGGTGAAAAACGCCCGCCCCGCGCGCCAGGCCGGGGCCGACACGGAACCTGCGGCCAGCAGCGATCGCATCTGTTCCGCGACCGCTTCGCGGCCGGGCAACGCGTCCAGCCAGGTGCGGGCGAGCTCGTCCTGCGCCGTCGACCACGCCTCGGTGCGCGGCTCGGCCGGGTCCTCCAGCCACCGGTACGGATCGGCCACCTGGTGGCCGTGCAGGTCTTCGATGATGTCGTCGCGGTCGGCGCGAGGGTAGGTCAGATGCGCTGCTTGCACGTCGTTCACGGCAGCGACGATACGTGCATTCCGTGGTCGACCGTTGATCTCGGCGTGATCATTTCGCCGGAACCTGACCCGATTCACCCGGAATGATCATTATCGTTGCGCAGCCCATGATCGGGAATGATTTGGCGTGCGTTCGACGGGCACCAGACGTGGCGTGTCGAATCACACGTGCGTTCGGACAGGGTTGTGTGTTCGACTAGGCCCGACACCGGTGGAGGTGGTCGCGTGCCCGACCGACAACCGATCCGACAACCGGCGCTGAAGGCCACTGGCCTCGCGTCGCGGGCGTCTTTGTGCCCGCCTAGCCGCGCTGGCACTTCGCCGCCGCAGTCGGACCGGCCTCCCGGTCATCCACCGTCCTGGCGAAAACGCCGGGTGCTCCTGCTCAACACCACGTTCGAACCGTTGACCGCGCTCCCGCTGCGCCGAGCGATCGTGCTGCTCGTCTGTGGCAAGGCCGAGGTCGTGCACGGCGACTCGGCCGGCATGATGCTGCATTCCGCGACTGCCAGCGTCGAAGTCCCGTCGGTAATTAGATTGAGCAACTTCGTGCGAGTGCCGTACCGGGGTCGAGTGCCGTTGACCCGGGCGGCGTTGATGCTGCGGGACAACTACCGGTGCGTGTACTGCGGTGCTCGCGCTGAAACGATAGATCATGTCGTGCCGCGGAGCCGCGGTGGGACGCACACTTGGGAGAACTGCGTCGCCTGCTGCACTAAGTGCAACCACCGCAAGGCGGACAAGACGCTCAGCGAGCTGGGCTGGCGTCTCCCGGTGGCACCGCACGCGCCGCGCGGGCGGCACTGGCGGTTGCTGGCAGGGCTTTCCGAAACGGACCCACTGTGGTTGCCGTACCTCGGTGAGCCTGCGGCCTGAGGGTGCTGGTTCGGGCGACCGGAGAACCGCTGCTCGCTGGGCTGGCGGGGGTCCAATGCCACGTGGGCTGATCAGCTGATCCGGACACCCTGCTGTCCGCTGATGCGCACACCGTGTCGGCCGCTGATCCGCACACCGTTGGAAATCCGGACATCCTGCTGTCCGCTGATGCGCACACCTCGCTCGCCGCTGATCCGGACGCCCTGTCGGCCGCTGATCCGCACACCGTTGGAAATCCGCACACCCTGCTCACCGCTGATCCGGACGCCGTGCTGTCCGCTGATGCGCACACCGTGTCGGCCGCTGATCCGGACGCCGTGTTCAAGCAGTGGCCGGTTAACCGTCAGAAGGGTGAGGGCGCTGCTCTGAGTGGCGGTTTCGATGATCGACATAGTGTGCCTCCCGCATTCAAAGGACGCTTTGAACGCATGTGATCAAATATGCAAGACCCATACAGGTGAAAACTAGGAGCAGGAACCCTCAGGGACAAGCCGCCAAGTCGCCGCGCATTGCAACCGTCTGGTTGGACCCCATTCGGGGGCAGCGATTACTCTGAACGAGTTACTTTAAGTGATATACAACACTCTTGACTAGTAACCGCGTGTAGTTTCGAGGTACCTGTAATCGGGTTCCGACCAGCGGGAATCGCGTTGCGGGCGACTTTGCTCGCCGTCGAATCACTCGAACGTGTCGCAACGGTGGCTCCGCGTTAACTACGGCTTCGATCATGCGCCGCACAGGTCGAGGGCACCAAGCAGGGCGCATCGGATACCGTACTCGCGTGACTGTCCTGGAGACTGTTCTCTTCCTGGCGGTGATCCCCGCGGCCATCTACGGCCTGGTCGTGCTCATCGCGATGTGGCCTCGGCTCACCCGTCCGCGTTACCGCGCGGGGCAGGAGTGGGATTTCGCCCCGGTGTTCTGGGTGTCCAACCCGGCGGGCGTGAACACCGCTGCACCGGTGGCAGACGTGGGTTCGGAGGCTGCGCAGGGCGATGCGCGGCCCAGCACTGCTCGGGGAGGCGCACGTGGCAACTGGTGAGATCGCGGGGCGGCCGGCCGCGGACGCCGGTGAGCTCGGCATCGGCGAAGCGATGATGGCCACCGGTCGGCTGTCCGTCGCCCGCCACGTCGAGCCCGACCGGCCGCGGCTGCCGTTCGGCCCTGGCCAGCTCGCGCGACTGGACGAGGCGTTGGCGCTGTCCAGCCGCAGCACCGGGCTGGAGTTCGCGATCTACCTCGGCGATCTCGGTGCGGACACCCGCAAGCAGGCCGAGGAGCTGCACGCGAACCTCGGGGCGATAGCCTCCGACGCCGTGCTGATCGCGGTTTCGCCGGGCCAGCAGAAGTTCGAGATCCTCACCGGCGAGGAAGCGCACCGGCGCATCCCGGACCGCAGCTGCCAGCTCGCCGCGATGAGCATGGTCGCGTCCTTCAAAGAGGGCGAGCTGATCGACGGCCTCATCGGGGCCCTGCGGATGCTCGCCGACACGGCCGGCACCAGCTACCAGCAGTCCCGTTCCCGCCACTAAGGTGCTCCCAGCTCGGTTTGCTTAGCGGTGCGTGTCGCGGAACCTCAGACGCCAGGCTCGACCCCGGCATCCCCGACTCAGGTACGACCGATACGACATGCTGGGGACTGGCATCGCCAAGAACTCCGACGGGGTGGGCGCGGCCTGAGAACCCGCGGTAGCGCGAGTTTCGTGGGAAAGGAGAAAGCGGCTAACGCCGCTTGCCCGACGCCACCTGCGGTCAAGCCTCGGGTGGCGTTTCCGACTCGTTCCGCGTGGCGTCCAGGCTGCGCAGCCCCTGTCGGAAGTGCGCGGAGGAGATCAGATCAGGTCGAAGCTCTGGAGGTTCTGGAACATCTCGTAGGCCGACGACGTCGTGCCGATCGCGCCCAGCTGTCGCGCTTGTTCGCCGTATTGCTGCTGGGCCCGCTGGCTGCTGTATACGATCACCGGGGTGTCCACGCCCAGATCGCGCAGTTCGCGCAGCAGCGCGAGCCCGGCGTCGGGGCGCCATCGGCCGTTCTCCTTGCGGCCCATGTCCTCCACGATCAGCCGGTACTGGCGTTGGGATAGCTCCGCCAGCGCCGCATCATTGGTCGTCGTCATGGTCACCCGCACGCCGTTGTCCCGGAGTTGCTCCGCCAGGATGGCGTGCGCCTCCGGCTTCTCCGCAACCCACAGCACCGCGAGCGGCTCCGGCCCGGCCGGAGAGTGCACCGGCGGCAGTTCGATTTCTGCCTCGTGCCTCACGTCGCCGTTGCCGGAGATCTCGGGTGCTTCGGGTAGTGCCGGAACAGGCACCGGAGCCTCCGCCGGGGCGCCGACCCGGTCGCGGTCCTCCAGCTGCTTGCTGAGCAGGCTCAGTTGCCGCTGCAGGTCCTGGATCATGTCGTTCTGCTGATCGTTGAGCTGGTGCATGGTGAGACGCTGGCCGCCGATCTCGAACTCCAGCTCCCGCTTCTCGGCGGTGCGCAGCACCCGCCAGATGGCGCGGCGAAACACGAAGATCGCCATCAGCGCGATCAACGGCCACAGCAGCTCGGAGATGGCGGAGATCAGTTCGGGCATCGACGCTCCCACCCCTGGCATCGGGCAGATCAACGGAATCTTACTCGCCGTATCCGCCACGACACGATTCGTGTTCACCTGCCCGGTAAACGCGGTGAAGGGCACCTTCGAGCCATGAGTTGCTTGTGGTTTGCTCGAAGGTGCCCTGCACCTTTCGCCCGCAGGAGGTCAGGAGCGGTCGAACTCCCGGGCCGCGAGGGCGCGCACGATACCCGCACGACCCTCCGACACCAGGCGGCGCAGCGCCGACGGGTGCTCGTCGGCCAACCACGCGTCCGATGCCGCCACCGTGTCTTCGGTGACCGCCCACGACGGGAACAGCCCGATCACCGTCGGCTGGGCCCGCTCGCTGGAACGGCGCTGCCAGACCTCGTCGATCTCCTCGAAGTAGCGACGCACGTACGGCGCGAGCAGTTCGCGCTGGATCGGGTGCTGGAAGCCTGCGATGATCGAGTCGCTGACTGCGTTCGGCAGCTGGTCGTCGTGCACTGCCCGCTGCCAGGCCTTCTCCTTGGACTCCGGAGTTGGGATCAGCGCCCGCGCCCGCTCCGCGCGCCGCCGACCGGTTGCGGTCTGGTCCTTCTCCAGCTCGGCATCGATCTCGGACTCGCTGGCCGCGCCGTGCGCGACCAGCGCCTGCAGCAGCTGCCAGCGCAGGTCGGTGTCGACGGTCAGCCCTGCCAGCGGCGCCGACTCGTCCAGCCAGCCCCGCAGCTCGGCGACCTGCTCGGCCGAGAGCACCGATCCGGTCAGCGAGTTGACGAACGCGAGCTGGTGGTCCGAACCGGGCTCGGCGGCGCGGACGAGCTCGAAGAGCCGACCGGTGAACCGCCGCCAGCCCTCCGCCTGCCACGACGGGTCCACATAGGACGCGAGTGCGGTCTGGGTCTGCAGCAGCACCCGTTGCACCACGCCGATCTCGCTCTCGGCACCGATGCCGCCCTCCGCCGACGCACCCAGTACCAGGGTCACGAAGTCGCGCGCCTTCAGCTCGGCCTCGCGGGTCATCTCCCACGCGGTGGACCAGCACAGCGCCCGCGGCAACGACTCGTCGATGTCACCGATCCGGTCGATCAGCGCGGCCAGCGACTCGGGATCGAAGCGCAGCGAACAATAGGTCAGGTCATCGTCGTTGACCAGCACGAGCTTGCCCCGATGCACGCCGACCAGGTCGGGCACCCCGGTGCGCTCGCCGGTGACGTCGAGCTCGACGCGGTGCTTGCGCACCAGCTTGCCGCCCTCGTTGTCGTAGATGCCGATCGCTAGCCGGTGCGTGCGCAGCTCGCCCGCGCCGGGTCGGGCGCCGTTCTGCACCACCTCGAACGAGGTGAACCGGCCCTCGTCGTCGGTGGCGAACCGCGGCCGCAGCATGTTCAGGCCCGTGGTCTCCAGCCACTGCGCACTCCACCACGACAGGTCGCGACCGGAGGCTTCCTCCAACGCCCGCAGCAGGTCGTTGAGGGTTGCGTTGCCCCAGGCGTGCCGGTTGAAGTAGATCCGCAGCCCGGCCAGGAAGTTCTCCAGGCCCACGTAAGCGACCAGCTGCTTGAGGACCGAAGCGCCCTTGGCGTAGGTGATGCCGTCGAAGTTGACCTCGACCGCCTGCAAGTCCTGGATGTCGGCGGCCACCGGGTGGGTGGACGGCAGCTGGTCCTGCCGGTACGCCCAGGACTTCTCCACGCTGGCGAACGTCGTCCACGCGTGGCCGTACTGGGTGGCGCCGACCTGCGCGAGCACGCTGGCCCAGGTCGCGAACGACTCGTTGAGCCACAGGTCGTCCCACCAGCGCATGGTCACCAGGTCGCCGAACCACATGTGCGCCATCTCGTGCAGCACCGTCTCGCAGCGCCGCTCGTAGAGGTAGCCGGTGACCTTCGACCGGAAGACGTAGTCCTCCAGGAACGTGACGCAGCCGGCGTTCTCCATCGCGCCCGCGTTGAACTCCGGCACGAAGCACTGGTCGTACTTGCCGAACGGGTAGGGCACCCCGAACGCCTTGTGATAGAAGCCGAAACCCTGCTTGGTCTCGGTGAACAGCCGCTCCGCGTCGAGGTGCTCGGCAAGCGAAGCGCGGCAGTAGATGCCCAGCGGGATCTCGTCCTGGCCGTCCTCGCCGGGGAAGACGTCGCGCCACTCGGCGTACGGCCCGGCGACCAGCGCCACCAGGTAGGTGGACATCGGCTTGGTGGTGGCGAATTCGTGCCGCTTGCCGTTGGCCGAGTCGGTGACTTCGGCGGTGGCGTTGGAGATGACCTTCCACGACTCTGGGGCGTCCACCGTGATCTGGTAGGTGGCCTTCAGGTCGGGCTGGTCGAAGCAGGTGAACATCCGCTTCGCGTCGGCGGTCTCGAACTGGCTGTAGAGGTACACGCCGCCGTCGACCGGGTCGATGAAGCGGTGCAGGCCCTCGCCGGTGTTGGTGTAGGCGCAGTCCGCGCGCACCACGAGCTCGTTGTCGGCGGCCAGATTCGGCAGCCGGATGCCGGTGGACTCGTCGTAGTCGCTGACATCGAGCTCGACTCCGTTGAGAACGGCGCCGTGCACCCGGTCGGCGACCAGGTCGATCCAGCTGTCGGCGCCGGCCTCGTTGCTGCGGAACCGAACCGTGGTGGTGGAACCGAACGTCTCCACGTCCGGGCCACCCGCGCCGGCACTGAGATCCAGTTCGATCACGTACGACTGGACCTCCAGCAGGGCCGCGCGCTGCTCGGCCTGTTCGCGGGTGAGGTTCGGCGGGGCCACGGATCACCTCGTTGCTCGTCGGGAACTCGTCAGGCCAGAGGCGCCCTGGCGCACCTGGCGCAGGCATCAAATCACGTCCGCGTGCGGGCGTGCTGCCGGGCGGGTCCGCCTTCTTCGTCGGCGTGTCTGGTCGGGTGGGAAGACATTCGGCTATACCGGGGTTGGTACCCACGACGACGCGATCCGGAACGCGTCCGCGACCGGACTTCTCGAACGCCGGGGCATCGGGCGATCCCCGCCCGTCCCAGAGAACACTGGAGGCTTGATGAACGCCGCAGCCCGACCTAGGGTCGACTTCTACTTCGACCCGGCGTGCCCGTTCGCGTGGGTTTCCTCACGCTGGATCTTGGAGGTCGCGAAGGTCCGCGACATCGACCTGAACTTCCGCGTGATGAGCTTGTCGGTCCTCAACCAGGGCCGCGACCTGCCCGCCGAATACCAGGAGCTGCTGGAGATGGCGTGGGGACCGGTGCGGGTGGCCATCGCCGCTGCCAAGCACCACGGCGAGGACGTGCTGTCGCCGCTCTACACCGCGATGGGCACCCGCCTGCACGACCAAGGCAACAAGGACTTCGAGCAGGTGATCAGCGAGTCGCTGGCCGAGGTGGGTCTGCCCGCGTCGCTGGCCGAGGCGGCCAGCAGCACCGAGTACGACGAGGAGTTACGCGCCAGCCACCATGCGGGCATGGACCCGGTCGGCGACGAGGTGGGCACGCCGACCATTCACGTTGATGGGGTGGCGTTCTTCGGCCCTGTGATCACCCGCATCCCGCGCGGGGAGGAGGCGGCGAAGCTGTTCGACGGCGCCCTCGCGCTGGCCAGCTACCCGTACTTCTTCGAGCTCAAGCGCAGCCGCACCGAGTCGCCGCGGTTCGACTGAGGTCGCCGGCTGGGGAGGTGTCGGGCCGGCACCTCCCCAGCGCGCTCGGCGAGGCGATCGGCGGGTGTTGCCACAGAAATGGGAAAGACCGTTGTCGTCCTGTAACACGAGCACGCCGATGCCACAGCGGCGCCAGCGGGCGCCGTCGACCGGCGGTCGCAGCGACGGCGAAGTAGTCTTCGGCCCGGTGCTGTCGATCCTCCCGAACCGGGACGAGGACGAGGCGGTGCGGATCCGCAACCGGCACCGACTACGGCTGGCGGGCGCGGTGTTCGGCTCGGCGGAGCGGGCCTGGCGGCGGCTCGTCGGCTGCGCGCCGGTCAGATCGACGTCAACGGTGGCCGGTTCAACCCGAACGCCCCGTTCGTCGGTTACAAGCAGTCTGGCAACGGCCGCGAATTCGGCCGTTTCGGGATCGAGAAGTTGCTGGAAACCAAGTCCATCCAGCGCTGACCTCGAGGTCGTGGATCCGAAACAGCCTATTTGACTGCCTAAAGGACTCACGGCCGGCGTGCACGGCCTGGCATACGATCGAGGCGTGATCCGCGTCCGTGACCTGCACTCGTGGCCCTCGACGGAAGTCGAAGCCGTTGCGATCCAAGAGCGGTTGCGCCCGCTGGTCCGGTTCGACGGCGAACCGGCCGAGGTGCGCACAGCGGCGGGCCTGGACGTGGCGTACCGCGACTCGGATCAACTGGTCGCTGCGGTGACGGTCGTCGATGTCGCGACATTGTCCGTCGTGGACAGTGCTGTCGTGCGCGGCTCGACTGATTTTCCCTACATCCCGGGGCTGTTCGCCTTCCGTGAGGCTCCGTCGCTGCTTGAGGCGCTTTCCAGGCTGTCGGTGGTGCCGGACGTCCTGATCTGCGACGGGCAAGGCTTAGCCCACCCCCGCCGCTTCGGACTGGCGTGCCACCTGGGATCGCTGACGGAGATCCCGAGCATCGGCGTCGGCAAGACGGCGATGGGCCGCTACGAGCCCCCAGGCGAGGAGCGGGGGGATTGGGCGCCGCTGCGGATGGACGACGAAGTCGTCGGCCGGGCGCTGCGCACGCAGCGCGGGGTGAAGCCGGTGTTCGTCTCGGTGGGCCACCGCTACACCCTCGACGGGGCTTGCGACCTCACCCTTCGCCTAGCCCCGCAGTACCGCCTCCCGGAGACAACCCGCATGGCGGACCGCCTGGGGCGAAGCTCGGACTGAGGTACCCGCCGGCCTTCCGGTTGACTCCGCACCTACGAGAATGACGAGAGGTTGCGGAAAGCCTCACTCTCCGGAAAGGAGATGCTGCGGCAGATATTCCGATTCGACTTGAACGTCCATGCTCGACTGCTTCGCAAGCACGGAGACCGCGAGTGGCCCGAGCGCGATCATTCCGTCGGAATTGGTCATGCGATCTGGCTTCGACCAGTAGCGGTGATGTGCTTTCAATGCTCTCGAAAGCGACTCGTTGAATTTCTCTGAGTCGCGTCGGAGCATGAAGTAGAACATCTCGATCGGGGGGTACAGAAGGTCGAGCAGGACTTCTTCTGAAGCTATTTCGACGACATCGGGGTTGGTGCCGTCCATCGTTGCGACGAAGGAGTCCTGAAGGCCGGTGCTGTGCTGGAAGAATTTCTGCAATGAGTCTACCCACGAGTACATGAATTCGTCGTACTCGGCGCCTGATTCTCGCAGGGTGGAAATCGGGACCGATACAATCTTGTCGATCTTCTCGCGGTCTCGAAGTATTACCGCGAGCCAGAGCGTGATCAGCCAGTTTTCCGCTCGGTGATAACGCCTTGGTCCGGTCTTCTTGAGGGTGAATTCTCGTCCTAGGATCTGGTAGCTCACGGGGTCTGCGGGGCCGTCTGAAGCTACGAAAAGACCGAAACCAGCTTCCAGTGCTGCAGTGAAATGACGACGTGTTTCGGCGGCTTCGGCAGCCGGGTCTACTGCGCAGCGCAGTTCTCCCAGCATCAGTGATTCGCTGAAAACCCTGTCTACGATCGCGTTCTTTGTGCCAAGGCGGCTGAAAGCCCACTCCAGTTCGGGCTCCAGCGAATCTATCCGGGCCTGGATCTTATTGGTGTCGACCTCGTGACGCGCAAGGTATTCCACGATGCCCCTAGTCCTCGTCGTCGTACAGGTTCACCGGCTTACGAACCCAGCCATCGTACACGTCAACGGTTTTGCCGGTGTTTTCGCTATCCTCGGCGGTTCCGCCATCCTCTCCGTCTGGAGCATCTTCTTTACGGGGATCTTTGGCTCGAAGCTCCTCGTAGTGAAGACGTTCTTCGTCGAGCGCCCGCTGGAGGTCCTTGCCGAGCTGATGTTCAGGAGTTCCCGCGTCGTGCTGCTTCAAGTTCTTGATGACATCTTCGAGGTAATCGCGGCGGCATTGCTGGACGTACCTGCCGTCCGGAAGTTCGCGGGAGGCGCGTGGTGCGTGCGGGGCCTTCGCTTCAATAACGTCATACCTGGTTTCGGGCGGCGTCGTGCGCAGATCCTTGACTTCCCAGACGCTGTCGAACTTTCCGCTCCCGGCGCCAGGAGGCTGGCGCTGCTCGGCAGTTCCGATGACGTTTCCGTCGCTGTCCTTGATCTCGATGTAGTCCCTGCCGTCCGGAGTTTTCGACGGGTGGAGGGTGTTCTCGTTGCTGCCTGGTTCGTTGAAGTCGGCTTCCAGCTTCTCCTTCTGGGCGTGGTCGCTGACGACCTCCCCGAATGTTTCCGATTGGCTGCTGACCTTTCCAAGGGTTTGGTTGTATTCGGGGCTTCCCTCGCGGTACTCGTCCCTCGCGGCATCGCGCTCGTTCATTCGGGCGCGACGCTCCTCGATAGCTTCGTCGATCTTGCGCAGGCTCTCCTCGCGCCAGTCTTGAGTGCTCGGGTGGTCCTGGTCGTCGAGGTCGGGGCTGCCGTCGCTGCTGGAAGACTCGCCGTCGGGTGTTGCGTCCTGCGAAGAGCGGACATCTCCATCTGGCTTCGGATGTCCTTCGCCGTATTCCCACTCCTTCGGGTCGGCGAATTCCGGGCTCTCGCCCTTGCGCTTGGTTTTCGGATTCTCCTCGTAGACCGGGTTGCCGTCCTCATCGGTTACGGGGCCATTTTCGTCGCGCCTGCGGCGGATAGGCGGCGGCTCTTCGCCGTCCAGATCCGGTGAACGGTTGGGGTTGACGGCGATGACTTCTTTTCCGTCTTCCCGCGTGTAGAACGTGTAGTGGTGGTCTACGTAGTCCTGGTTCTGGAGCTTCTGCTCCTTGGTCATCCCCTTCGGGTACTCAGGTTCCGGGACATCCCGTGCTTCGGCGTCGTCGGGGCGCTCGCCGGGGTTTTCGCCGCTCTTGGACGGGTGGAAGGCGTCGTCGCTGGCCGGGGAGTTGGAGCCGTCGGCGTGGTGGGTGTCCCAGCCGCCGTCCGGGGGCCAGGTGGGGCCGCCGTCGGGTGCTCGGCTGCCGGCGAAGACGTTGCCGAAGGTGTCGGTCCAGGCCAGGCCGCGCGGGGCCGTGACGTCCACGCCGAGTTTCTTGGCCAGGTCGCTGGCGAAGTCGCCGGAGTCGCAGCTGACCAGGCGGATCGGGCTCTCGCCGTCCCAGCCGGAGCGGCGCAGCACGTCGGCGAACTCATCCGGCGAGTAGCTGCGGCCCCCGATGTCGATGCGGCCGTCCGGACCCATGTGGGTGTCGACCGTGAAATGCTTGCCGTCGTCCGGGACCCGGCGTGCGAGGTCCTGCATGTTCGGGTCGGTGTGACCGGAGGCGCCCGCATCGGTGCGGTTGTTGTCGAGTGTGTCGGCGCCGTCGTTGATCTTCTGGTCGTACTCGGGTGTGCCCTGCTCCGGCTTGTCGTCGTCCGGATCGTTCGGCTTATCGGCGTCGTCCTTCGGCTTGTCCGGCTCGGAATGCGAGTCCGCCCCGTCCTTCGGCTTGTCGGGTGCTTCGCCGGCATCCAGTTGCTTCGTTTCCGGCGACTTGTCGGGGCCGGGGGCCTTGGGCGAGTCCGGTGATTTGGGCGAGTCCGGTGATTTGGGCGGTTCCGGTGAGTTCGGCCCGTTCGGAGCCGCCGCATCCGGGCGCTGGCCAGGTGGGTTCGTGCCTGCCGGCCGCTGTGGGCCGGGCGCGTCGGCGCGCGGTTGGGAGCCGCCGGGGCCCCGGCCATCCGGGCCGGGCCGTGATGGCGAGTCGGGGCCGCGCCCTGGTGCGTTCGCAGCGTTGCTGCCGGGGTGCCGAGACTGCGGCATGTCCGGTGAACCGCCGGGTCCGCCGGGGCGGGGTGGCGTGTCTGGTCCGCCTCGCGGAGCAGCGCTCGGGCGCGTGCCGCTGTTCTCCGGGCCGCGGGGCCGCGGCGGTCCGCCCGGGGTCGACGGCGGGCGTCCGGCGGCGCCGGTACTGCCCGGTGTGCCGGTCCAGCCGGGGCCGCTGCCGGGACGGCTTCCGCCGCGGCTCGGGCTCGCACTACCCGGGCTGTGCCCGCCAGGGCTGCCCATCGGGCCACCGGCCTGAGTGCTGCCCGGCTGGTCCGCACGGGGTGCGCTGGGAGACGGGGCGGCAGGCGATGGCGCCGCTGGAGCGTCCACATTGGATGAGCTGGTGCTTGATGGGGTGTTCGGGTGCGATGTGGAAGGCGAATGCGCGTTGCTCGGCGCCGACGGGCCGTCGCCGAGCGACGGGCCACCGCCTGGGGCGCCACCACCGGTCGGGCTTCCGCCGGTCGATCCGCCAGGACTGTGCGAGCTGGGACTGCTCGGCGAACTGCTGGCGTCCGGGCTGTGACCGCCGCCGCTGCTCGGCGCGTTGCCGGGATGGCTGGGGGTGCCCGGACTGCTCGGCGAACTGCCGTTGCCGGGGCTGCTCGAACTGCTTGAGGTCCTCGCGTCCGGACTGCTTGGCGAACTGCTCGGGGCGTCCGGATGGCCACCGCTGTGTGTACCGCTGGCGTTCGGGGCGCTGGACAGGTCGCCGGAGAACGTCGTGGGACGGTTGGCGTCGGGCGAACTCGGGGAACTCGTGGAACTCGGTGTGTTCGGCGTGTCCGAATGCGAATCGTGCCGGGTGCCGTTGTCAGGCGTCGAGCTGCTGTTCGGGGAGTCAGAGCCGTTTCCGGAGCTGCTCGGGGAGGAGTCCCGCCTGCCACTGTCCGAAGTGGACCTCGGAGATCCGCTGTCGGCGCCGGAGTTCGTCGAACCCGAACCGGAATCCGTGCCACTGCCAGGCGAGCCCGATCCGCCGTCCGAACCGGAACCGAAATCGTTGCCGATGCCGTTGCTGGAATCAGATCCGTTGCGGGAATTGTTGCCGTTGTCAGAATTCGAGCGGGAGCCGGAGTCGTTGCTATTGCCGGAATCCGACCCGTTGCCGGAGTTGTTTCCGGAGCCCGAATCCGACCCGCTACCAGAGTCGTTGCCGGAATCGTTGCTGCCGTTGTCCCCGGACCCGTTGCCGTCGGTTCCGCCGCCCGGGCCGCCGACCTTGGCGTTGTGCTTGCCCACGACGTTCGTGCCGAATACGTCGTCGAACTTCTTCCACACGCCTTCGGCGATCTTGTCCGGCGCGCTGCCGAGCTTCTTGATGACCTTGCCGAGGACCTCGACCATCTTGGTGATCTTCGGCGCCACGTTGCTAATCGTCTTGATCAGCTTCTTGACGACGTCGCCGATCTTCGAGGTGACCTTGGCGATCTTCGCGGTCACCTGCGCGACGATGACCGGAGTGCCCAGCCCGAGGGTGCACACCGCTTCCAGCGCATACGTGATGATCGCCGCGATGCACTCGGCCACCAGATCGCGCACGAACTCGCGCACGAACGAGACGACCTCGCCCATGATCGTCACGACGGAGCTCAGCGTGCCCGCCAACTCGCCGGCACCCGCAACGGCCTCGGCCTTCTCCGCGGCATGCTTGCGATACGCCTCGCCCGCCGCGCCGGTCCACTCCGCCGTATCGGCTTTGACCGCGTTGTTGTACTCCTCGACGGCCGCGCTGACCGCCTCGGACACCTTCCCCCACGTCTGCCCGTAAGCCTTGACGCCGTCCGGGTCGCCGGCGAACCAGTCCAGCGCCTCCTTCAGCGGCTCGACGTGCTCGATCAGCCACGACAGGCCGTAGGAGAGCAGGGTTCCGATCGGGTCCACGGCCATGCTGACGACTTCCATCGCCATGCCGCCGTAGGCCAAGCCGGCTTCCACCCAGCTGGAGCCGTCTTCCAGGCTCTTGATGTCGTGGGCGGATTCGAGGATTCCGATGCCCTTGATGCCGTCGGGAGTCTCGTTCGGGTCCTTCTGCAGGGTGTCTTCGGTGACGACCAGGTTGTTTTCGGCCATCACTGCACCTTGTTGATCAGCGCGCTGTTGTCGTCGTCCATGGCCTGGTAGTCCTCGGCCGCGCCGCGGATATTCTCGGCGATTTCCTCCATCGTCGAGGTCGCCTTCTGAAGCGCTTCGACGCCGTTGCGCTCAACAGGCTGCAGCAGCATGGCGAACGGCTGGCAGAGGATGCCGTACGCCCCGTTGTCCATCGTCACCTGCTGCGACGCGTCCAATGCGGTGTTCAGCTGATCCACCACTGCGTCTACCCTGGACGAGTGGGCGCGCAAGTTCTCGGTGACGACGTTCATCTTGTCTGCCATCGTTTGCTCCCTCGGTGATCAGCGCAGGAAAGAACGGTCGCTGAAGTCGTCGTCGAAGTCGTCCGGGCGGCGGCGAACGGGCCGTGGTGGTGGCTGCGGCGGTAGCGCGGTCGGTCGCTGCGGGGGCTGCTGCTGCCACGGTTGCGCGTAGTCTTCCTCGACGCCGAACCGCATCTCCGGCACGCCGGACCCGCGTTGCTGCGCCTCTTCCTCAGCTGCCGGGGGTTCGGGGAAGTTCTTGCGGGCCTCGCCGAGCACGTGCTGCGCGGCGGAGTCCTCCAGCCCGACGGTGCCGGCCACCACCTGCTGCATCAGTTCGGGAATCTTCGCCTGCGCCGCCCGTACGGCGCGCATGATCTCGGTGCCCAGCTTCGCCATCGGGCGGTTGTTGGCGTTCTCGGAGAGCTGGATGTTCTGCAGGATGCCGTTCGATCCGACGGTCACCTGGATCGAGCCGTCGCGGGACGTTTCAGTGACGGAGATCTGCTCGATCTCACGTTGCATCCGACCGAACTTCTCGGCCTTTTCGGCAGCACGTTCCTGCCATTGCGCAACCATCCGCTCGGCCGCACCGATATCCCTGCCGAAACCCTCGGGCACACGTCCTCCCCTGCGCGAAAATTCCTGTTCGGCAAAGGATGACGGGCCGTGATTGGAATCGGTGCCCCTCCATTGTACAAAACGGCTCAACGGCTCATTTGGTTGCGACGAGTGGGCTAATTCGAATTGCTGGATTCAGGTTATTCAGGCTGATCCTGTTCGGGCGTGTCGATCATCGGTGCTCGACGAAGAGTTGCCGTTCGCCGTACCGCCCGCCCCGATTTCCGGTGACCTCACCGGGCCTCCAGGACCTCGTCCAGCAGCACGGGTGCTTGTCGGCTGCTGTTCACCTCGGCGGCCACGCTGGCCGCGGCCCCCGCACCGAGCTGATCCTCGATCGCGGGCCGCAGCTGGTCGTCCCGACGTTCCCCCGCGGCGATGACTCCGATCGGCCACCTTCCCGCGCTGCTGCGTGCGCCAGCGCCTCCGCGTTGCGCAGACAACTTACGAACACGGTGGCCCCGGTGGCTGACGCCTCAGCGCAGAGCGTCGCGCCATTCGGTGACGGCAATCCCAGCAGCACGTCCGGGTGCGCAGCGACGACGGGCTCAGGAACGACTCGTCCAGGCTGCGGGGCTGCGCGAGCACCGCACCTGCGGGGATCGAGGCGTCCTGCCAGCGCAGCGGCAGCACCCGGGCCCCGGTGGTCGTGGCGACGTCCACGGCAGTCGAAAACGACAGCACGTCGACCACCACCAGCACCGGGGGAGTCCACCAGGGCTCGCAGGCCGGGCAGCGCCCAGTCGAGGTGCACGTCGGAGTTTGCGCTGGTCACAGCGGGTAGCGTAACCGGGGTGAAAGGCGGTGGTGGGTCATTTGGCAGACTGCCCGCGTGCGCGTCTACATCGGCTCCGACCATGCTGGCTACGAACTCAAGAACCACCTCGTCAAGTGGCTGACCGACAAGGGTCACGACGTGACCGACATCGGTCCGGCGGAATACGACGCCCAGGACGACTATCCGCCGTTCTGCGTCGAGACCGCCCGCCGCGTCGTCGCCGAAGAGGGCAGCCTCGGGTTGGTCCTCGGCGGATCCGGCAACGGCGAGCAGATCGCCGCGAACAAGGTCCCCGGCGCCCGCGCCGCGCTGGCCTGGAGCGTTGAAACCGCGAAGCTCGCCCGGCAGCACAACAACGCGCTGCTGGCCGGCATCGGTGCGCGGATGCACACCGTCGAGGAGGCCGAGCAGATCGTCGAGGCGTTTCTGGCCACCGACTTCGAGGGTGGCCGGCACCAGCGCCGCATCGACCTGCTCACCGACTACGAGAAGACCGGCCAGCCCCCGGCCCTGCCCGGCAGCTGATCGATGACACCGGCACGCCGGACCGCGGCGCTGCTGACACCTCTGGTGGCTGCAGCGGGAACCGCGGCTGGCGTGCTGGTGCTTTTCTTCGGGCAGCGCGCGCTCGCACCCGTCCTCACCGGTGGCCCCGGTGCCGTCTGCACCGAACCCGATTGCGTGCTCGGGGTTGGCCTGTGGCTGATCGTGGGCGGTGTCATCGCGCTGTGCGCCTCGTTGCTGGCCGGGACGGTGTTCCGGCATTCCGATCGACCGGTTCGGCAGGGCCTGCTCATCGTGCTGTGGTGCGTCGCGGCTTACCTCGTGGAGTCGGTCGTGCTGTGGATTCTCGCCTGACGCGGACGGACTGCCTACATGCCTGAAGGCCACACCCTGCACCGGCTCGCCGGGTTGCACGGCGCGCTGTTCGCCGGCACGGAGGTCCAGGTGGGCAGCCCGCAGGGGAGGTTCGCCACCAGCGCTTCGCTGCTGAACGGCTCGGTGTTCGAGCGGGCTGAAGCGCACGGCAAGCACCTCTTCCACTTCTACGGCCCGGATCGGGTCGTCCACGTGCACCTGGGGTTGTACGGCACGTTCACGGAATCCGAGCTCCCGCTGTCCGAACCGCGCGGCCAGGTACGGATGCGCATCATCGGCCGTACACATTGGACGGATCTGCGCGGGCCCACCGCGTGCGAGTTGCTGACCGGCGAGGAGGTCATCGCGCTGCGCGGGCGGTTGGGCCCCGATCCGCTGCGCCGGGACGCCGACCCCGAGCAGGCCTGGCAGCGGATCTCGCGGTCCCGCACGAGCATCGCCGCGCTGCTGATGGACCAGAAGGTGCTGGCGGGTGTCGGCAACGTCTACCGCGCCGAAGTGCTGTTCCGGCACGGCATCCCGCCCTGCACCCCGGGCCGGTCGCTGGACCGGGTGCAGTGGGAGACGATCTGGGCGGACCTGGTCGAGCTGATGGCCGACGGGGTGCGCGTGGGTCGCATCGACACGGTGCGGCCGGAGCACCTGCCGGAGGTCACCGGTCGGGCGCCACGCCAAGACCGGCACGGCGGAGAGGTCTACGTCTACCGGCGGGCGGGAATGCCCTGCCTGATCTGCCGAACCCCGGTGGCCACGGCGGCTCTCGCCGCCCGGAACCTCTACTGGTGCCCCACCTGCCAAGCCAACTGACGAACGTCCCCGCCTCCCAGAAGCGGTGCGATTTCAATGGAAATCGAATGTCCGATTTCCATTGAAATCGCGGTTTCCCGTCAGCGGCACTTGGGGGCTGGAGACTGTTCCTGGTTCTGAGTAGGTCTGTGTCTATGCGTGCTAAACTTTGCGCGTGAAGTTGAAGGAGTGGGCACGTGAGCAGGGTGTCTCGTATCGAACCGCGCTGAACTGGTTCCATGCGGGCACCCTGCCCGTTGCTGCTCGTCAGCTTCCTACCGGAACAATCCTGGTCGAACCGCCCAAGGAGTCGACCGGCCGCACCGTCGCCTACTGCCGCGTTTCCTCTGCTGACCAGAAAGATGATCTGCACCGGCAGGCCGGACGTGTCGCCGAAGAATGCAGCAAGCGCGGCATCTCTCTGGACGCGACCGTGACCGAAGTCGGGTCAGGACTGAACGGGCGACGCGCCAAGCTTGCCAAGCTACTGGCTGATCCTGGCGTTGCGTGCATCGTGGTCGAGCACCGAGATCGGCTCGCCGGGTTCGGTGTCGAACACCTCGAAGCCGCGCTGGCCGCGACCGGCCGCACCATCGTCGTGCTCAACGCTCATGAAGTTGCTGACGACCTGGTCCGCGACATCACCGAAGTCCTGACCAGCATGTGCGCCCGTCTCTACGGCCGCCGGTCGGCGAAGAAACGAGCAGAGGCCGGCATCGCCGCCTGCGCTGCGCAGCCGCAGACATGACCGAGGTCGTCCAGGCATACAAGTTCGCGCTCGACCCGAGCCCGTCGCAGGAAAACGAGCTGCGGTCGCACTGCGGCGCGCAGCGTTTCGCCTACAACTGGGGTCTGCACCGCGTCAAAGCGGTCATGGACCAACCAAAGCCGAAGCGTCCTACGACCTCGCCGACGACGAACTGACACCCTCGATCTCGTTGTCGGCGTATTCGCTGCGCAAGGATGGGAACCAGGCCAAGGACGAGGTGGCCCCGTGGTGGGGCGAGAACTCGAAAGAGTCCTACTCCTCCGGCCTGGCGAACCT